>JAJYXA010000338.1 GCA_021791235.1 Pseudomonadota bacterium | reverse complement strand
GCGAACCAAAGCACCGCGACCGGGCCGAACCAGGCGCCGACGCTGGCCGTGCCATGCTGCTGCATGAAAAACAGCCCGGCGAGCACGCCGATCGCAAGCGGCATCACATAGGGTTCGAATACGTGGGTGCCGACCGACAGTCCTTCGACCGCCGACAGCACCGAAATCGCAGGGGTCAGTACGGCATCGCCGTAGAACAGCGCAGCGCCCGCCATGCCGGCCAGCGCCACCGTGCGCAGCGCACGCGGCTGTTGCACCACGGCATGCCGCGCCAGTGCGAGCAGCGCCATGATGCCGCCTTCGCCGTGGTTGTCGGCACGCAGCACCAGCAACACGTATTTCAGGGACACCACCAGCATCAATGCCCAGAAAATCGCCGACGCGGCGCCCAGCACGGTTTCAGGTCCGGCTGGAATGCCGTGGGCCGGGCTCAGGGTTTCCTTCAGGGCATAGAGCGGACTGGTTCCGATATCACCGTAGACGACACCGAGCGCAGCAAGCGTCAGCGCTGCGCGGCTGTGAGCGTTTGCTTCCATGAAGCGGTTGATGCCGGGAAGAGGCGAAGGCGGCAGATTATTCGTGGTGCACGACAAACGCAACTTCAGTGGTGAAATTGCCGATGCCTCGATGGTTGGTCAACGTCCAGCCTGCGTCCTTCAAATGGTGCGTGAGTTCGCGTGTCATCGCCGGATTGCCGCAGATCATCACGCGGTCGTGTTCCGGGTCCGGCGCGGGCAGGCCGAGACGTTGCGACAACGCGCCCGAGCGGAACAGGTCGCCGCCGCGTTCGGGCGTGGGAAACGGTTCGCGCGTCACCGTCGGCACGTAATGCAGCTGGTCGTTGTCCATGGCCTCGATTTCGGCGCGATAGGCCAGTTCGGCCACCGTGCGCACCGAGTGCACCAGAACCACGCTTTCATAGCGGGCATAGAGTTCGGGGTCACGGATCAGGCTCATGAATGGCGCCAGCCCGGTGCCGGTGGCAAGCATGTACAGCGTGCGTCCAGGCAGCACATGATTGAGCGTGAGCGAACCGGTAGCCTTGCTGTTGACCCACACGCTGTCACCGGGGCGGATGTGGACCAGCTGGCTGGTCAGCGGGCCGTCCGGCACATGGATGCTGAGAAACTCGAGATGGTCGTGGTCGGCCGTGGACACGATGGAATAGGCGCGCGCCACCAGTTTGCCTTCGCGCTTCAAACCGATGGTGACGAATTCACCATTTTCGAATGAAAAATCCTGTGGACGGCTGAGGGTGAAACTGAACGTCTTGTCCGACCACGGACGCACCGACTGCACTGTCTGTTCGCTGTAAGGCATGCTTCACTCCGTTGTTTAATGGCGGCCTATCTGGCCAGCGTCCAAGGCTGGGCGCAAAGTATAAAGATAATTTGATGCATCTGGAGGTGTGCAGTTCCAGCGATACGACCCACGGATAGCATTCAGCCCTTGATGCAGACCAGCGGTTTCAGTCTGGCTACCTTGCGCGCCAGCCCGGCGCGGTCGGCTGCCTCCACCACTGCGCTGACGTCCTTGTAGGCGCCCGGCGCTTCTTCCGCCACGCCGCGCAGCGAGGGGCTGCGGATCAGGATGCCCTGGCTGGCGAGTTCGTCCACCAGGGCACGACCGTGCCACTGGCGGGTGGCCTGGTGGCGACTCATGGCCCGCCCGGCACCGTGGCAGGCGGAGCTGAAGGCGCGCGTCATGCCCGTCTCGGTGCCGACCAGGATGTAGGACGCGGTGCCCATGCTGCCGCCGATCAGCACCGGCTGGCCGATGTCGCGCAAATCACCGGGTAGCGCCGGATGGCCAGGGCCGAAGGCGCGCGTCGCGCCCTTGCGGTGCACGAACAGGCGGCGCGTCTGGCCATCAACCGTGTGCGGTTCCAGCTTGCAGGTGTTGTGCGACACGTCGTAGATCAGGGTGAGGTGCGTCCCCGGCAACAGGTCGGCAAACACCTGGCGGGTGAGATGGGTGATGACCTGACGGTTGGCCAGGGCGCAATTGATCCCCGCACGCATGGCGCCGAGGTAGGCCTGACCCAGCGGGGACTGGATGGGCGCGCAGGCGAGCTCGCGGTCGGGCAGTTCAATGCCGTAACCTGGCGCGGCGATCACCATCTGCTTGAGGAATTCGGTGCCGATCTGGTGTCCCAGCCCGCGCGAGCCGCAGTGGATGCTAACCACCACCTCGCCCACGCGCAGGCGAAAACGGTCGGCCGCTTTCGTATCGAAGATCTCGACGATTTCCTGCAGTTCGAGGTAATGATTGCCGGAACCCAGCGTGCCGATCTCGTCACGCTGGCGGCGCTTGGCCTGGTCCGATACCTTGTCGGGTTCAGCGCCGGCCATGCAGCCCTGCTCCTCGATGCGTTCGAGATCGGCCGCGCTGCCGTAGCCGTGCTCGACCGCCCAGCGCGCGCCGCCGCGCAACATCGCATCCATCTCGTTCGCATTCAGCCGCAACGGGCCGGTGCTGCCCACCCCGGCCGGGATGTGGGCAAACAGGCGGTCGGCCAGCCGCTGCTTGAGCGGCGCAATCTCGTCTGCCCTGAGCCCGGTGTGGAGGGTGCGCACGCCGCAGGAAATGTCGAACCCCACCCCGCCGGCAGACACCACGCCGCCGGCGTCGGCATCGAACGCTGCCACCCCGCCGATCGGAAAGCCGTAGCCCCAGTGCGCGTCAGGCATGGCATAGGCCGCCTGGACGATGCCCGGCAGGGTGGCGACGTTGGTGAGCTGCTCGAAGACCTTGTCGTCCATGTCGCGGATCAACGCCTGATCGGCAAAGATCACCGCCGGCACGCGCATCTTCCCGAACGGCGCGATCTGCCATTCGACCTCCGACACCTGCTTGAACTGGGCAAGATTCATCCTGGAAACCTCAGTTAACCGTCAAGGGGCCTGTGGAATTCAGACGTCCACCACGCACTGGGCAAACCACTGCCCGGATTCGTTCCTCCCGACTTTCAGTTCAGTATAGGTGGCGCCCTTGATCTCGACGGCCGGCTGGTGTCTGTCCGGGTCGACCGGCTCGCCCCAGGCGGTGGCGTGCAGCCGATGGCTGTCCAGGCTGACCTCGAAGCGGCCGAACAGCAGGTGGCGCGCGGCCATCTCCAGGATCAGCGCATTCAGCCAGTCGACCAGCAGCAGTTCGTCGTCCGGCGCCTCGCAGCGGATGTCCACCGCCTCATTCGCCGCCACCCCGGACGGATCGGTCACCACGGCGGTCATTGCCAGCGCTGTTTGCTCGAATGCAGCCGCCAGGGTAGGTCCGATGCCACGCACGCCCATGTCCGCCCGGTGCGGGAAATGTTCCCAGTGCGCATCCCCCTGGCTGCGCAAGGCTGCCACCGCCTGCGCCCGCGCCTGGAAAATCGCTTCCGGGATGCGCGCCGGCTCGACACTACGCGCCACGGCCCCTGCGTCAATGGCCTGCGCCGCGCGCAGCGCCTGCCGCAGGTAACCCGGTGCGGGAAACGGCTTGCTCTCGTAGCCGGGCCGGCCACGGAAATCGCATTCGCAGGCCTGCAGAAAGGCCTCGAAGCGTTCGGGACGGCGGAAAGCGTCGACCCGTTCCAGCAGTTCGACCACCGTTCCGGGGCGCAATTCCAGCGCGCGATGGGCGTTGCCATGGTCGCGCGCCACCGCGACGGCGAGGTCGCGGCAGTCGACAGGCACCCGGATGCGCGTGCTCAGCGCGCGCACCAGTTCGACGCTTTTGCCTTCGTGGCCGTGATGCGCCGGCCACAGTTCGGGCGGGGTGACGCCCTTGCCGAGATCGTGCGTCAAGGCAGCAAAACGCACCGGCAGGCTCATGCCCTGTTGCGCCGCCCAGTCGACGACCAGCATGACGTGAACGCCGGTATCGATTTCCGGATGGTGCTCGGGCGGCTGCGGCACGCCAAACAGGCGATCGATTTCGGGAAGCAGCCGCGCCAGCGCACCGCAGTCGCGCAGCACCTGGAACATGCGCGAGGGCTGCGCTTCCATCAGGCCACGAGCGATTTCCTGCCACACACGTTCTGGCACGAGTGCATCGATTTCGCCGTTGTCCACCATCTGCCGCATCAGCGCGTTGGTTTCCGGCGCCACGGCAAAGTCGGTGAAGCGGGCGGCAAAGCGCGCGACTCTCAAAATCCGCACCGGGTCTTCGGCAAAGGCTTCACTCACATGGCGGAAAACCCTCGCCGCCAGATCGCGCTGGCCGCCGTAAGGGTCGACCAGCGCGCCGGACTCGTCCTCGGCCATGGCGTTGATGGTGAGGTCGCGCCGGCGCAGATCCTCTACCAGCGTGACTTCCGGTGCGGCGTATACGGTGAAGCCCTTGTAGCCGTGCCCGGACTTGCGCTCGGTGCGCGCCAGCGCGTATTCCTCGTGGGTTGTCGGGTGCAGGAAAACGGGAAAATCCTTGCCGACCGGCTGGTAGCCCAGCGCCACCATATCGTCGGGCGTTGCCCCGACGACGACGTGATCGCGGTCGGCCACCGGCAGGCCCAGCAACCGGTCACGCACTGCGCCGCCAACGATGTAGGTTTTCATGGCGGCGTGGCAGGACTTAGCGGTGGGCGTTTTCCCGGTAATCCTCATACCGCGCACGCGGCGTGTCGGCACGCAGGTATTCGGGGGCGATGGCCTCGAGCGATGCCGGCTGGAAATCGAACACGGACGGCCAGCCGCCACGGCACACGTTGTCCGTACCCATGGCGTAGAAGTTGTCGCGCGTCATCAACTTCTTGCCGGGCTTGAATTCCAGCGCCCAGGCCTGGAAATACGACATCCATTTGCCCAGCGGGACGATGCTGCGCTTCTTGCCGATGACTTCGCCCACATAGCTCACCAGTTCCTGCAGAGTATACGCATTGGGGCCGCACAAGTCATAGGTCTGGTCGTAGGTGGCGGTATTGTCCAGGCTGTCGGCAAAAGCGCGTGCGACGTCTTCGACATGGACCGGCGCAAAGCGGCTGTCGGCCGCTGCGAGCGGCAGCAGCGGGAAAGTTTTGAGTAGACGGGCGAACATTGAGAGAAAGGAATCGCCACGACCGAAGATCACCGACGGCCGGAAGATCGTGACGTTGAGGCCGTAACCGTGGATGAACTTGGGGCCGTTGAGGTACCAGTTCTCGTGCTCGCTGTGGTGCATACCGGCTTCGCGCACCAGCGCTTCGGCAATCCCCTTGGACCGCTGATAGGCCGAGCGCGAGTTCGGGTTGGCGCCCAGTGCGCTCATGTGCAGCAGGCGGTGCACGCCCGCTTCGCCGCAGGCATGAATGACCTTGCGCGGCAGTTCGACATGGACCTTCTGGAAATCGCCGCGGCGGGCACTCGGCAGGTCGACACGCCCGACCTTGCCTTCGTGCAGAATGCCGACCAGATTGATGACGGCATCCATGCCGCGGAAATGCTGGATGAGTTCCTGCTGGTCGTGTACGTCGGCCCCGATCACTTCCACCGTGGGCAGCAGGATCA
>JAJYXA010000160.1 GCA_021791235.1 Pseudomonadota bacterium | reverse complement strand
ACCATCGAATGCACGATGCTTTGCGGATGCACCACCACCCTGATCTGCCCGGGACGCGCGTTGAACAGCCAGCGCGCCTCGATCACCTCGAGCCCCTTGTTCATCAGGCTCGCCGAATCGACCGAGATTTTTTTCCCCATCACCCAGTTGGGATGCGCCAGCGCCTGCTCCGGGGTGGCGGCGGCGATCGCCTCGGCCGACAGGGTGCGGAACGGGCCGCCGGACGCGGTCAGCCACAGCGCCTTCACGCCGGCCCGCCGGAAATCGCCGCCGAAGTCGCGCGGCAGCGCCTGGAAGATGGCGTTGTGCTCGGAATCGATCGGCAGCAGTTCGGCGCCGCTGGCGGCGATGGCATCCATGAAGAGCCGGCCGGACACCACCAGGGTTTCCTTGTTGGCGAGCAGGATGCGCTTGCCCGCCTGCGCCGCCGCCAGCGTGGCCGGCAGGCCGGCGGCGCCGACGATGGCCGCCATCAGGGTGTCGACTTCGGGCGCGGTGGCCACCTCGGCCAGCGCGGCGGCGCCTTCGAGCACCTCGACCGCCAGGCCTTCGGCGGCAATCCGCGCGCGCAGGGCGGCGGCGGCGGCCGGCTCGCTCATCACCGCAAAGCGCGGACGATGGCTGCGGCACTGCTCGACCATGCGCTCGACCTGGGTCGCGCCGGTGAGCGCGAAGACCTCGAAACGGTCGGGATGGCGCGCCACCACATCGAGCGTGTTGACGCCGATGGTGCCGGTGGCGCCCAGGATGGTGAGGACGCGCGGTTTCATGCCGCTTGCATTCATCCCAAATTCCTCACCACAGAGGCACAGAGGCACAGAGGCACAGAGAAAGGCAAGAAATCAATAGGTTATCCGCACCTGGCCACTCACCCGAGAGGTGACTGGGTATCACGATGCAAGTCTTTGTTTTTCCCTCTGTGTCTCTGTGCCTCTGTGGTTCAAATGCGGTTTTTAAGTTCATGCGGAGCGCTCCAGCCACATCAGCATGCCGGTGGCGATCGGCAGGGTGGACGTCAGGGCGTCGATGCGGTCGAGCACGCCGCCGTGGCCGGGCAGCACGTCGCCGCTGTCCTTCATGCCGGAGACGCGCTTGATCCAGGATTCGAACAGGTCGCCCAGCACCGACACATACAGCAGCCCGGCCACCATGAGAAACAGCGACGGCAGCGGCATCCCGATCACTGCGCTGAGTGCCGCCGCATACAGTGCGAGCGCAACGACGGCCCCCGCCACGCCTTCCCAGGTCTTGCCCGGGCTGATGGCGGGGGCGAGCTTGCGGCGGCCGAACCGGCGGCCGGCGAAATAGGCGGCGGTGTCGGCAATCCAGACGATCGCCATCACGCCCAGCAGCACGCCGGGGCCGCGCGCATGCAGATACAGCAGCGCCACCCAGGTCGGCAGCAGCACCACGACGCCGACCATGGCACGCACAAAGGGCTGCTCGGCATGCCAGCGCCCCAAGAGCCATAACGGCGCGACCAGCAGCCAGAAGCCGATGGCCAGCACGATCAGTGCGGTCTGGAAAACCGGCCAGTCCGCGCCCAGCCCATGCGGCAAGGCCAGCGCGCCGAGCGCCAGCAGCGCCGCATAGATGCGCGCAGACAACGGCGGAAAATGGCTCAGGCGCGCCCATTCGAACGCGGCCGTGCCGACCATCCCCGCCATCAGGATCGCCCACAGCCACGCGGGTGCCCACAGCACGGCAGGCACAAACACCGCCAGCAGCAGCACGGCGGTGAGCACCCGGCTGGTTAATGGCGTCATCGATGCGGTGCCCTGAAGTGCGTCACGATGCGGTTTGAACCTGATCGCTGGTGCGGCCGAAGCGGCGCTCGCGGGTGCGATAGGAAGCGATCGCCTGATCCAGCGCCGCCGCGTCGAAGTCGGGCCACAGCGTGTCGGTGAAATACAGCTCGGTATAGGCCAGCTGCCACAGCAGAAAATTGCTGATGCGCTGCTCGCCGCCGGTGCGGATGAACAGGTCCGGCTCGGGCAGTTCGGCCGCGCTGAGCTGCTTCGCCAGCGCCGCTTCATTCACCTCTTCCGCGGCCATGCCCGTCGCCATCAGCCGCTTGACCGCCTGCACGATATCCCAGCGTCCGCCGTAATTGGCGGCCACGGTGAAGGTGAGGCGGGTGTTGTCGCGCGTCAGCGCTTCGGCGTCGCGGATCAGGGTCTGGATGCGCTCGGAGAACCCGGACAGGTCGCCGATGACGCGAAAACGGATATCGTTTTCGTGCAGCCGGGCGACTTCGTTTTCCAGCGCACGCAGGAACAGTTCCATCAGCAGCGTGACTTCTTCCTGCGGACGCCGCCAGTTTTCCGAACTGAAGGCGAACACGGTGAGGTGCGACACGCCGCGCTCGGCGCAGGCGCGGATCACCCCGCGCAGCGCCTCGACGCCCTTGCGATGCCCGGCGACGCGCGGCATCAGCCGGCGCTTCGCCCAGCGGCCATTGCCGTCCATGATGATGGCAATGTGCCGCGGCACCACTGCATTTTCCGGAATCGCTTGCTTGGTCAGGGTGGACACGCCGAGTATGCTCAGACTGCGAGCAGGTCTTTCTCTTTGTCGGCCAGCATCTTGTCGATTTCGCCGATGTATTTGTCGGTGAGCTTCTGCACCTCGTCCTGGGTGCGGCGCTCTTCGTCTTCGGTCGCGGTCTTGGCCTTGACCATGTCCTTCAGCGTGGCGTTGGCATCGCGGCGGATGTTGCGCACCGCGACGCGCGCGCCTTCGGCTTCGTTGCGCACCACCTTGATCAGGTCGCGGCGGCGCTCCTCGGTCAGCGAAGGCATCGGCACGCGGATGATGTCGCCATAGGTGGACGGGTTCAACCCGAGGTCGGAGTCGCGGATCGCCTTCTCGATCTTGGCGACCATGTTCTTTTCCCACGGCTGCACGCCGAGGGTACGGCTGTCGACCAGCGATACGTTGGCCACCTGCGGCACCGCGGTCGGGCTGCCGTAGTAATCGACCATGACGTGGTCGAGGATGCCGGTGTGGGCGCGCCCGGTGCGCACCTTGGCCAGGTCGTTCCTCAACGCTTCCAGCGTCTTGCCCATTTTCAGTTCGGCGGACTGCTTGATCTCGGCGATGGTGGTTTCAGCCATGTCAACTCCTTATAGGTTCACCCGGGTGCCTTCGTTTTCGCCCATCACCACGCGCTTCAGCGCGCCGGGCTTGAAGGCATTGAATACGACCAGGGTCAGTTTCTGTTCGCGGCACAGCGCGAAGGCTGCGGTATCGAGCACCCCCAGATTATTGGCGATCGCCTCGTCGAAAGAGAGCGTCTCGTAGCACCTGGCGTTCGGATCCTTCTTCGGGTCGGCCGTGTACACGCCGTCGACCTTGGTCGCCTTCAGCAGCAGATCGGCGCCGATCTCGGCCGCGCGCAGGGCCGCCGCCGTATCCGTGGTGAAGAACGGGTTGCCCGTTCCGCCGCCGAAAATCACCACCCGCCCGGCCTCCAGATGGCGTACCGCCGCGTCGCGCTCGAAATCCTCGCCGACGTGGGCGATGTGAGCCGCGGTCTGCACCCGCGCCTCGACGCCCGCCTGCTGCAGGGCGTCCTTCAGCGCCAGCGCATTCATCACCGTGGCCAGCATGCCCATCGAATCCGCGGTGGCGCGGTTCATCCCGGACAGGGCGCCGGTGGCGCCGCGGAACAGGTTGCCGCCGCCGACCACGATGCCGACCTGCACGCCTGCCGCCACCACGTCGCGGATCTGGCCGACGAAGCCGGCCAGGGTTTCAGCGTGATAGCCGAAGCCATCCGGCCCCATCAGGGCCTCGCCGGACAGCTTCAGCAGGATGCGTCGGGCAGGCGCCATGTCCGCTCAGACCTTGGAAGCGGCGGCCACTTCGGCGGCGAAGTCGGTCACCTTCTTCTCGATGCCCTCGCCCACCACGACCATCATGAAGCCGTGGCACTGCGAGTTCTTCGACTTCAGCACCTGCTCGACGGTCTGCTTGTCGTCCTTGACGAAGGGCTGCGACAGCAGGGTGACTTCCTTGAGGAATTTCTGCACCGTGCCTTCGGCGATCTTTTCCAGCATGGCTTCCGGCTTGCCGGCTTCCTTGGCCTTCTCGATCGCGACGCGGCGCTCGGTGTCGATCAGTTCCTGCGACACGCCGGAGGCGTCCAGCGACTTCGGTTTGGACGCCGCGATGTGCATGGCGATGTCGCGCGCCAGCGCTTCGTCGCCCGAGACGTCGACCAGCACGCCGATCTTGCCGCCGTGGATGTAGCTGGCGAACTTGCCCTGGCCGTCCAGGCGCACGAAACGGCGCACCGACATGTTCTCGCCGATCTTGCCGACCAGCTCGGTACGGAAGGCTTCCACCGTGGTGCCTTTGTAGGGCAGCGCGGACAGCGCGGCGACGTCGGCCGGGTTCTGTTCCAGCACCATGCCGGCCAGCGCGTTGGACAGCGCCAGGAAATCGTCGTTTTTCGCCACGAAGTCGGTTTCGCAGTTGACCTCGACCATGGCGGCCGACTTGCCGTCGGCGCTGATGGCGATGGTGACCACGCCTTCGGCGGCCACGCGGCCGGCGCTCTTGGCGGCCTTGTTGCCGAAGCGCACGCGCAGGATTTCTTCCGCCTTCCGCATGTCGCCGCCGGCTTCCGACAGCGCCTTCTTGCAATCCATCATCGGCGCATCGGTTTTTTCGCGCAGTTCCTTGACCATGCCCGCAGTGATTTCTGCCATTTCGAACTCCTGTCCAGTTTCTTCAATACAGAAAGAGGGGCAGACGCCCCTCCTCAAAATACGCTCGCCGGAATCCCGTCCCGGCGATATGGGTGCGTCGCGCTTATTCGGCGGCGGGCGCGGCTTCTTCTTCCACCTCGACGAACTCTTCGCCACCGGTGATTTCGCTGATGACCTGGGCGCGGCCTTCCAGCGCCGCATCGGCCATGCCGCGGGCGTACAGGCGAATCGCGCGGGCGGAGTCATCGTTGCCCGGGATGACGTAATCCACGCCTTCCGGGCTGTTGTTGGTGTCGACCACGCCGATCACCGGGATGCCCAGTTTCCTGGCCTCGACCACGGCGCCCTTCTGGTAGCCGACGTCGATGATGAACAGCGCGTCGGGCAGGCCGCCCATTTCGCGGATGCCGCCCAGGCTGCGGTTCAGCTTGTCGACTTCGCGCTGCACGGTGAGGATTTCCTTCTTCGACAGGCGGCCCGGCTCGGCCAGCTGCGCTTCCAGGTCGTTCAGGCGCTTGATCGACTGCTTGACCGTCTTGAAGTTGGTCAGCATGCCGCCCAGCCAGCGGTTGTCGACGTAAGGCATGCCGGCGCGCTGCGCTTCCTCGCGCACGATGTCGCGCGCGGCGCGCTTGGTGCCGACGAACAGCACCTTGCCCTTGTTGGCGGCCAGCTGGCGGACGAATTTCTGCGCCTCCTGGAACAGCGGCAGCGACTTTTCCAGGTTGACGATATGAATCTTGTTGCGATGGCCGAAAATGAACGGGGCCATCTTGGGGTT
>JAJYXA010000460.1 GCA_021791235.1 Pseudomonadota bacterium | reverse complement strand
CATCTTTCTCATGGCGCTGGCGATTCCCTGCTCGGCGCAGCTGGGCGTGGTGCTCGGCCTGCTCGGCGGGGTTTCATTCCCGGCCCTGCTGATCTGGGTGACAGCGATGGTCGGCGTGCTGATGCTGGCGGGCTTTCTGGCCGCCAAACTCATTCCCGGCCGGCGCATTCCGCTGGTGACCGAAATGCCGCCCATACGGCTGCCGCTGCTGGGCAACGTCGCCAAGAAAACCGTGGGGCGCCTGAAGTGGTACCTGGTCGAGGTCATCCCGCTGTTCCTGCTGGGCACCCTGATCATGTTCGTGCTGGACCAGGTCGGCGCACTGCCCGCCATCATCCGCGCCGGCGAACCGCTGGTATCGGGCTGGCTGGGACTGCCCAGGGAAGCCAGCGCCGCCTTCGTGATGGGATTTCTGCGGCGCGACTTCGGCGCCACCGGCCTGTTTGCATTGAGCAGCCAGCTGTCCCCCATCCAGGCCGTGGTCGGCATGGTCACCATCACCCTGTTCGTGCCGTGCATCGCCAGCGTGATGATGATCGTGAAGGAGCAGGGGCTAAAAATTGCCGCCGCCATGCTGGCGCTCATCATTCCGTTCGCATTCCTGGTCGGCGGTGTGTTGAACCATCTGCTGCGCGCCGTATGGGGAGCAGGCGCATGAGCCCGGCCGATCACACCGCCCGCGTGCCGCTCGGCTTTCTGCTGCCCGGCGTTCAGGCGCGCGTCGATGTCATCGACGACGCCATCGATCCCACCCGGCGCGAACAGCTGGTGGCCTACGGCCTTGCCCCCGATCGCCCGCTGGTCGTGCTGCAACAACGCCCGATGACCATCGTGATGGTCGACGAAGTTGAACTCGCGCTGGAGGAAAGCGTAGCGCGCCATGTGTGGGTGAGCAGGCGATGATGCGCAGCGGGTTTTTTTACGCCTTGCATTTTTGCGTCCGCCCGCGCCCTGTGTGGCGCGGACTTTTAACAAGCAACGATCCCAATACGCGCACAGACGCATTTCCCAATGAGAACGGTCTTTATTGTTGATAAATGACCAGCCAGCGTTGTTGCTCGCCAGCCTGTCGAAACCGTCCAAAGGGCGATCTCACGGGGAGCAACATGATCACACCCCCAACTTCGCCGGGCAGCCCGCTGCCTGCCCTTTCTGTTTCTGGCTACCACGCCCGCTTACGCCGCCGTCTCTGCAGAACTCGACCGCGTGAACGAGTTGACCATTGGCGACTCTCTGCGCCTCCCATGATTTCGCCCACTTGAATACCGCGTCTGGTATGCAGACTGTCTCAATTACAAATAGATATTGACAATCATTCTCATTTCTATAAAAATACGCGGCATCTTATGAATCGCCGGAGGGTTGCCATGTATGTCTGTCTTTGCCACAGTGTCACCGACACCGATATCCGTCGGCTGGTGCGCACCGAAGGCGTGTGCACCCTGCGCGAACTGAGCCGGGAATTAGGGGTCGCCACCCAGTGCGGCAAATGCGGTCGCTGCGCCAAAGAGGTTCTGCGCGAGGCCGTAGACGCGGTGCGCAACGAAGTGGCCTGTCCCGGGCTCATGGCAGCCTGATCCTCCCCATTTGTTGCCCCTCTCCTTGAGCGCCACGCCAGCGCTTGCTTTATCCCCCTCCATTCCTAGAATGTCGGGTATTCCCGCACCGCCCTTTAGCCAAGCAGTCATCCAGCCAACGGCACGCTCGCGGGTGTCCTCAACCATCAGGAGAGCGCCATGAAAGGCGATAAAAAAGTCATCCAGTACCTGAACAAGGCCCTGACGGTGGAACTCACCGCCATCAACCAGTATTTCCTGCATGCCCGCATGTACAAGAACTGGGGGCTTGTTGCGCTGGGCAAGCACGAATACGAGGAATCGATCGAGGAGATGCGCCACGCCGACAAGCTGATCGAGCGCATCCTCTTTCTGGAAGGCCTGCCCAATCTGCAGGACCTGAACAAGCTGATGATCGGCGAGAACGTGGTCGAATGCCTGAACTGCGACCTCAAGCTGGAACTCGGCGGCCGGGCGTTGTATGTCGAGGCCATCGCGCATTGCGAGTCGGTCAAGGACTATGTCTCGCGCGAGATCCTGGTCGACATCCAGGAAGACACCGAAGAGCATATCGACTACCTCGAAACCCAGCTCGATCTGGTCAAACTCATGGGCGAGCAGAACTACGTGCAGACTGCCGCCGGCCCGATCGAAAGCTGACACGCGTCGCGCATACAATGGATGCCCCCGCCGTGGGGCATTTTTTATTTTTCCCGATGCGATTCGACCTCGACTGCCGCGCCTGCCCACGCCTCGCCACCTTTCTGGACGAGGTGCGCGTCCGCCATCCCGATTATCACGCCCGTCCGGTGCCCGCCTTCGGCGACTCCGCGCCGGATCTGCTGATCGTCGGCCTCGCGCCCGGCTTGCACGGCGCCAACCGCAGCGGACGCCCCTTCACCGGCGACTACGCCGGCGTGTTGCTGTACGAGACCCTGCACCGCTTCGGCTACGCCAGCGCGCCGGAATCCGTGTCGGTCGACGACGGCCTGCAACTGACCGGCAGCCGCATCACCAACGCGGTGAAGTGCCTGCCGCCGGCCAACAAGCCGGAGCCGGGCGAAATCCGCGAATGCAACCGCTATCTGGCGGCCGAACTGGCGGCCCTGCCCGAGCATGCCAGCATCCTGGCGCTGGGACAGATCGCGCATCAGGCGGTTTTGCGCGCGCAGGGTTTGAAGCTCAAGGACTACCCCTTCGCCCACGCCAGCGACCATCGCCTGCCCGACGGGCGACGGCTGGTCAGCAGCTACCACTGCTCCCGCTACAATACCCAGACGCGCCGCCTCACCCCCGAGATGTTCGAGGCGGTGTTCACGCTGATCCAAACGAAGGAGTGACCATGCCCGTCGTCACCATCAAACTCGCCGGTACGCTCACCCGCGAGCAGAAGCAGAAAGTCGCCGAGGAAATCACCGCCACGCTCGAACGCCACGCCGGCAAGCCGGCGTCGTATACCTATATTGCGTTCGAGGAACTGCCCGACGAGAACTGGGCGATTGCGGGCAAGCTGCTCGACGAAGACTGAGCCTTTGAGCGTCGACAAGGACTTCCTCGCCTCGCTGCCCACCCTGCCCGGCGTCTACCGCATGGTCGACGCGGCCGGCGCGGTGCTGTACGTCGGCAAGGCGAAGGATCTGAAGAAGCGGGTCTCCAGCTATTTCCGGAAAAGCGACCAGAGCCCGCGCATCAAGTTGATGTTGCGGAGCGTCGCGCGCATCGACACCACGGTGACGCGCACCGAGGCCGAAGCGCTGCTGCTGGAAAACAACCTGATCAAGGGTCTGAAGCCGCGCTTCAACATCCTGTTCCGCGACGACAAGTCCTATCCCTACCTGCTGCTGACCGGGCACCGTTTTCCGCGCCTGGCCTATTTCCGCGGCACGCCGAAAAAGCACGACCAGGCGTTCGGCCCCTACCCCAATGCCTATGCGGTGCGCGAAAGCATCCAACTGCTGCAGAAGGTGTTCCAGCTGCGCACCTGCGAGGACACGGTGTTCGCCAACCGCTCGCGTCCCTGCCTGCTGCACCAGATCAAGCGCTGCACCGCGCCCTGCGTTGGCTTCATCACGCCGGAAGCCTATGCGCGCGACGTCGTTGAGGCCGCCCAGTTGCTGCATGGCGAAGCGACCGCGCTGACCGAACACATCACCGCGCAGATGAACGCCGCGGCGGCCGCGCTCGATTTCGAGACCGCCGCGCTGCTGCGCGACCGCCTGCGCATGCTGGCGACGGTGCGCGAGAAACAGTTCGTCGACACCCCCGCCAGCGAGGCCGATGTCGACGTGGTGGCGGCGGCCGAGGCCGGCGGCGTGATCGCGGTCAACCTGACCATGATCCGCGGCGGGCGGCATCTGGGCGACCGCAGCTTCTTCCCGCAGCACGGCGAAGGGGCGATGCCGGCCGAAGCGCTGGAAGCCTTCATTACCCAGCATTACCTCGACCACACTATCCCGGCGCGCATCCTGGTCAGTGAAGCGATCGAGACCGACGCGCTGGAAGCGCTGCTGACCGAGCAGGCCGGCAAGAAAGTTGTCATCCAGCATCGCGTCACCGGCGAACGCAAAGTCTGGCTCACCATGGCGCAGGCCAACGCGCGCCTGTCGGCCGAGCGCCGCAGCGCCGACCGCGCCAACCAGTCGCAGCGGCTGGCCGCACTGCGTGATACGCTCGATTTGCCGCAGTTGAACCGCATCGAATGCTTCGACATCTCGCACACCCTGGGCGAAGCGACGGTGGCATCAAACGTGGTCTACGAAGGCGACGACCTGAAAAAAACCGACTACCGGCGCTACAACATCGGCGGCATCACCCCGGGCGACGACTACGCCGCGATGCGCGCCGCGCTGATCAAGCGTTTTCACAGGAGCGTCGAGGAAAACGGCGTGCTGCCCGACCTGCTCTTGATCGACGGCGGCAAGGGGCAGATTTCGAGCGCGGTCGAGACGATGACCGAACTCGGACTGGGCGACGTCCCGCTGCTCGGCGTCGCCAAGGGCGAAGCGCGCAAGCCCGGCCTGGAAACGCTGATCTTCGCCGACGGCCGCGAGTTGAAGCTGGCCAAGGACCATCCCGGCTTCCACCTGATCCAGCAGGTGCGCGACGAGGCGCACCGCTTCGCCATCACCGGCCACCGCGCCAAGCGCGGCAAGGCGCGCGTGCAATCGACGCTGGAAGACATCGCGGGCATCGGCCCCAAACGCCGAAAACATCTGCTCGAACACTTCGGCGGCCTGCAGGGCGTACGCGACGCCGGCGTCGACGCGCTTGCCACGGTGAACGGTATCAGCCGAGAATTGGCGGAAACCATCTATCACGCGCTCCACTAAACAATGCCGCTCAACCTCCCCAACCTGCTCACCTGGCTGCGCATCCTCTTCATTCCGCTGATGGCGGGGGTGTTCTACCTGCCCGACGACTGGGTCACGCCGTTCGAGGCCAATCTGCTGGCCGCGGCGTTTTTCGGCGTGGCGGCGCTGACCGACTGGCTCGACGGCTATCTGGCGCGCGCGCTCGGCCAGACTTCGGCCTTCGGCGCCTTTCTCGACCCGGTGGCCGACAAGCTGATGGTCGCCGCCGCGCTGATCGTGCTGATCGACCTCGGCCGCGTGGCGCCGCTGATCGCGCTCATCATCATCGGCCGCGAAATCACCATTTCCGCCTTGCGCGAGTGGATGGCCAAGGCCGGCAAGTCGGCCAGCGTCACCGTATCCTTCGTCGGCAAGCTGAAAACCACGGCCCAGATGATCGCCATCGTGCTGCTGCTGTATTTCAGCCCGGTCGCCGGCCTGCCCATCGCCGGCATCGGCACGCTGCTGATCTGGGTCGCCGCGCTGCTCACCCTGGTGTCAATGGCGTATTACCTCGTGATGGCTGCGCGCGCGCTGCAAAAATCTTCGTCGTGAGGTGTTGACAGAAAAAAACGGAATCCCCATAATGCGCAGCCTTCAACGCGGGAATAGCTCAGCTGGTAG
>JAJYXA010000217.1 GCA_021791235.1 Pseudomonadota bacterium | reverse complement strand
CCGCGGCGACGTTCTCGCGCGCGGTGAGGCTGGGAATCAGGTTGTAGAACTGGAACACGAAGCCGACGTGCTCACGGCGGAAGCGGGTGAGTTCGGCCTCGGATGCCCCGGTCAGCATGTGGTCGAGATAACGCACCTCGCCGCCGGTGGGCGCATCGAGCCCGCCAAGGATGTTCAAGAGCGTCGACTTGCCGCTGCCCGAAGGGCCGAGCAGCACCACCAGTTCGCCGCGATAGAGCGTAAGGTCGATGCCGCGCAGCGCATGCACCTCGACCTCGCCCATGCGGTAGACCTTGGTGAGGCCGCGGGCGACGAAAACGGCGTTGGCTTGCGCTTGATCCGGTGGCATGCGATCCATCATGCCACGGCCGCCGGCAGGCGGCGAGCGCGCGGGTCACCCCGGCGTTCGCCGGGGTGACGATACCGGCAGATGCTCCGCGAACCACCCCGCCGCCCGCGTCGCCACCGCCTCCAGCGTACCGGGCTCCTCGAACAGGTGGGTGGCGCCGGGCACGATTACCAGTTCCTTTTCGCAGCGCAGCCTGTCGAAGGCCAGCTGGTTGAGATCGATCACCCCGTCGTCGTAGCCGCCTACCAGCAGCAGCGTCGGTGCGGCCACCTTCAGCAGCGCCTGCTCGCTGGCGAGGTCGGGGCGACCGCCGCGCGAGACCACGGCACGCGCCTGGTCGCCCAGCGCTGCCGCGGCCTCCAGCGCGGCCGCTGCGCCTGTGCTGGCGCCAAAAAAACCGAGCGGCAAGTGCCGGGTGACGTCCTGCGTGCCGATCCAGCGCGCCGCCTCCAGCAGGCGCTGCGTCAGCAGTCCGATATCGAAGCGGCGGGAATAGTCGCGGTCCTCCTCGGGGGTCAGCAGGTCCATCAGCAGGGTGCCGACGCCGGCTGCGCGCAGCACGCCGGCCACGTAGTTGTTGCGCGGCGAGTGGCGCGACGAACCGCTCCCGTGGGCGAACAGCACCAGGCCGACGGCACGCTCGGGAATCTCCAGCATGCCTTCGATGGTGGCGCCGCCGGCAGGGATATGGGCCAAGGTGGACGTGCTCATACCCGATCCTCCCGGTGCATGGCAATCGGGATGCGGCGGTTGCCGAAGGGGTGGCTGAACGCCCCGAAGCGGCCGGCGATGGCGGTGCCGCAGTGCGGGCAATGACCGTCGGGCGTGACACTGTACTGGTCGATGCGGTACCAGTCGCGCACGATCAGCGGCTCGTGGCAGCTCGGGCAGGACGTGGTGCCGCCGGCGGGGTCGTGCACGTTGCCGGTGTAGACGTAATGCAGGCCGGCCTGCAGCGCGATGTCGCGCGCGCGGGTGAGCGTGGAGGCCGGCGTCGGCGGCACGTCCATCATCTTCCAGTCGGGATGGAAGGCGGAAAAATGCAGCGGCACGTCGGGCCCGAGCTCGCGCATAATCCACTGGCTCATCGCCTCGATTTCGGCGTCGGAGTCGTTGTGGCCGGGGATCAGCAGCGTGGTGATCTCGAACCAGACGTTCGTCTCGCGCTTCAGATAGGTCAGCGTGTCGAGCACCGGCTGCAGATGCGCGCCGGTCAGCTTGACGTAGAACTCCTCGGTGAAGGACTTGAGGTCGACGTTGGCCGCGTCCATTTTCGAATAGAACTCGCGGCGCGCCTCGTCGTGCATGTAGCCGGCGGTCACCGCCACGGTCCTGATGCCGCGCGCATGGCAGGCGTCGGCCACGTCCATCGCGTATTCGGCGAAGATCACCGGGTCGTTGTAGGTGAAGGCCACGCTCTTGCAGCCGCTTCGCTCGGCGGCGGCGGCGATCTCGTCCGGCATCGCCTGGTCGACCATGGTGTCGGTCTCGCGCGACTTGGAAATGTCCCAGTTCTGGCAGAACTTGCACGCCAGGTTGCAGCCTGCGGTGCCGAAGGAAAACACCGAGGAGCCGGGGTAGAAATGGTTCAACGGTTTTTTCTCGATCGGATCGACGCAGAAGCCGGACGAGCGGCCGTAGGTGGTCAGTACCATCTTGCCGTTTTCCATCTTGCGCACGAAGCACAGGCCGCGCTGGCCTTCGTGCAGCTTGCAGTCGCGCGGGCACAGGTCGCACTGGATGCGGCCGTCGGGCAGCGCGTGCCACCAGCGCGCGGGGGTGTGCGATTCGGGGATGCTCATAGGCGACCTCCCTGTTCCTTCCACTTGCTGACGGTGTAGCGCGACAGGCGCACGCCCTCCGCCCAGAAATCCATCGGCAGGCCGGCCTTGCGCTTCAGGTGCGCGAGAAACCCGGCCGGCTCGGGCAATTGTTCCCACACCTGCGGCAGGAAGGTGCTTCTGAAGTGCCGATACTCGAACACCACGCCGTCGACGTTCGGCCGCAACGCGGCCAACGCCGCCACCTCGTCGTCCACCGCCAGCGCCTCGGCCGGCGACAGGACAGACACCTCGACCCGGATGTCGTCGAATTCCGCGCGCGAAAGCGGCATGAAGCGTGGGTCGCGGAACGCCGCCGCCACGGCGTTCTCCCGCACATCCAGCCCCAGCGGGCGATGCGCCTCCAGGGTGCCGATGCAGCCGCGCAGCTCGCCCTGCCGGGTCAGGGTGACGAAGCTCGCGCCCGGTTCGGCCAGCCAGCCGGCCTGAGCGGGGGATGGCACCTCATGCCCCAGCTTCGAGGCGATTTCGGAACGCGCCAGTTTCAGCAGGGTCGAGCCTTTTTCCGCATCCGGCTGGTCGGGGCCCGCTTCGGCCGTAAAAGCGAAGGCGGCGTAGCCGACGACCCGGTCGGGGTCGCCGGCGGTGTCGCTGGAATTGCGCACGTCCAGCGCAACCGGGCGCAGGCCGTGCTTGCGCGCCGCCAGCAGCAGGCCGTTGACCGGCGTGGCGCCGCAGGCCTGTTCGTGGTTGAGATGCGGCTTCAGCGCGAGGATGGCGTCCACGGTGCCGCCGTCCACCTTGCGGGCAGCCGCGTCGGGCAGGAAATGCGACAGGTCGGAACTGATCACGATCAGCGTCTCGTCGCCGCCCCACACGGTTTCCAGCACCTCGGCCACCTCGGCCGCGGTGGCCTCGCCCACCGCCAGCGGCAGCAGCCGGAAATCGCCCAGCACCTGCTGCAGGAAGGGCAACTGCACCTCCAGCGAGTGTTCCATCTGGTGAGCCGCCGCGCTGCGAACCACCTGCGGCAGCCCGGCAACAGCTTGCATGCCCTCCTGATCCAGTGCCACCTCGCCGATCGGGGTGGCAAAGCGCTCCGCCTCGGGCAGCGCCAGCCCCCGCACGTAGACGCGATGAGCGGGGCCGAGCAGCACCACCCGGCGGATGCGGCCGCGCAGCCCGCCCAGCCGGGCATAGGCGCTGGCGGCGACGGCGCCGGAATAGACATAGCCGGCGTGCGGCACGATCAGCGCCTTGGGCAGGGGCGACGCGGCGTCGCGCTTCGCGCCCGCGAGCAGACCGGCGATGACGTGCCTGAGCCGGGCCGGGTCGTCCGGATAGAACATGCCGGCAACGGCAGCGGGTCGGATGGCAGACATGGGGCATTTCCTTTTCTTCAAGCATAGTAAATGAGGGGGAATTGCCTGGGTTTCAAGCGGGTTCGCGGGACAAACGGTTTGCCACGATAATGCCGGGTTCAAGCTGAACGGGATTGTTGCCGTTTCAGGGCTGATGACCAGGAGGAACATGGGCTCGTTCAATGCCGCCGACGAAGGCGCGCTGCTGCTGTCGATCTTGCAGGAATCGACCACCGAGGTGCTGGTGTTCGACGCGGACACCCTGCATATCGTCCAGGCCAACCCCGCCGCCACGCGCAATCTGCAGCATCGGCTCAAGGCCTTGCGGAAGCTGGCGCCGCAGGACCTGATGGCGCCCCAGGACGGACGCTCGTTCAGCACCCTGCTTGCCCTGCTGAAAAACGGCAAGAAGCGCCGCACCGCCCTCAACGTGCACTTCCAGCGCCGCGACGGCACCCGCTATCCGGTCGAAGCCCGGCTGCGCTACTCGGGCGATTACGACAAACCGGTTTTCATCTGCGTTGCCAACGACGTCAGTCAGCGCGAGGCCACGCGGCAGGCTCTGGCGCACTCGGAATCCGATCTGCGCGCGATCGTGGCACACATTCCCGGCATGGCTTTCCAGATCATGCGCCAGCATGACGCCCCTCCCGTGCTGCGCTATGTCAGCGAGCAGTCCGAGCTGCTGCTCGACATCAAGGCGGCCGCCCTGTGCGCCAGACCGGAACGTTTTCTCAAGCTGATCGTGGACGAGGACAAGGCCGACTACCTGGCCAGGCTCGCCGAAGCCGACGGCGGCCACCTGAGCTTCAACTGGGAAGGCCGCATCTGGATGAAAGCCTGGGCAGACGTGAAATGGGTGTCGATCCGCGTCAGCCAGCGCAGGATGGCCGGCAACCGGATCTGGGACGGCATCATGCTCAACGTCACGCAGAGCAAGCAGGCCGAAGCCGAAATCCGCCGTTCGCGGGAACAACTGAGCGCGCTGGCCTCGCACGTCGAAAAGGTCAAGGAACAGGAGCGCCTCAACCTGGCGCGGGAGGTGCACGACGACCTCGGCGGCAATCTCACCGCCATCAAGATCGTGCTGTCCTGGCTGAAGGACAACCTGCCGCCCGATGCCCACCGGCTGATCCAGCGCACGGACTATCTCGACCAGGTGGTCGACCAGACCTTCGAGGCCGCCCACCGCATTGCGTCCAACCTGCGGCCGGCCGCGCTGGACCTGGGCATCGTCCCGGCCATCAAATGGCAGCTGCAGCGCTTTGCCCGCAATACCGATATCTCCACCCGGTTCAGCGCGCCCGACGGGCCGGTCCCGCTCGATCCCGACGCCGCGATTGTCGTGTTCCGCATCGTGCAGGAAGCGCTGACCAATGTCGCCAAGCACGCCCGCGCCACCCGGGTCGAACTCAAGCTGGTGCGGGAGCAGGACAGCCTGCGGGTCAGCCTCACCGACAATGGCCAGGGAATCCAGTCCGGACGCGGCGACAAGGGCGGGCTTGCCTTCGGCCTCCTCGGCATGAGCGAGCGCGCCGCCACGCTGGGCGGCGAGCTCACGGTACAGCCCGCCAAACACCAGGGCACCCGGGTCAGCCTGCGCATCCCCTTGCCCGCCCCCGTGCCCGGCGCGGCGAAATGACGGCATAATCGGTCAAAACAATGAGCAGAGAACATCCGTGGCTGTAGCAAAACCGTATCGCATCCTCATCGTCGACGATCACGCCATCGTGCGCGAAGGGCTCAAGCAGATCCTGGCCGAGGTCGACGACATCGAAGTCGCCGGCGAGGCCGACTGCGCAAGGAGCGCCCTGCAGATGGCCCGCCGCGAACCTTGGGATATGGTGCTGATGGACATCACCATGCCCGACCGCAGCGGCCTGGAAACCCTGGAACTGATGAAAAAGGAGCATCCCGGCATCAAGGTGCTGATGCTGTCGATGCACCGCGAAACCCAGTACGCGGTGCGCGCGCTGAAGAGCGGCGCCGCCGGCTACCTCAACAAGCAGAGCGCGCCGGCCCAGCTGGTCGACGCCATCCGCCTGGTCGCCT
>JAJYXA010000175.1 GCA_021791235.1 Pseudomonadota bacterium | reverse complement strand
CGATGAGCAATATAAAAACCACGGGGATCAGCCACGATGCCACTTTATCGGCGAGTTTTTGCACGGGCGCTTGCGCTGCTTCTGCACTTTCAACCAGTCCGATAATCCGCGCAAAGGTGGTGTCGCTACCGACTTTCTCGGTCTGAATATCGAGTGCGCCCGATGCGACGATGGTGCCGGCAAAAACGCTCGCGCCGATACTCTTGTCCTTGGGCAGGCTTTCGCCGGTGATGGGTGCTTCGTCGATCGATGCCGCACCGCCTACGATGCTGCCGTCCACCGGAATTTTTTCGCCGGCACGCACCAGAACGACATCGCCGGTTCGCAGTTTCTCGATCGGCACTACACGTTCACCGTCCGCGCCGCGCATCAGCGCGACTTGCGGCACCGAGCCGATCAGGGTCTTGATGGAAGCCCGGGCGCGATCCATATTCAGGTCGGCGATGAATTCCGCAATGAGAATAATCACCATCAGCACGGCGCCAGCGACCGTCTCTCCTCCAAACACCGCGACCAATGTGGCAACGGTCACGAAAATTTCGGTGCCGATTTTGCGTTCGCGTACCAGGTCGATCAAGCCGGTTTTCACCAGCGGATATAAACCGATCGCGACGGCCAGCCACAGGATTTGTAGCGGTACCCATTGCCGCCAAAACAGCAGCGCCACCAAGCCGGTAAGCAAAATACGTCCGGCCTCGATCCAGCGCGCGCGCGTCATCAGCACCCGCAGGCTCGATGCGCTCGCTTGTTCGGCTACCGCTTCATTGTTCACATTCATTGTTTGAACTTTCATTTTCTTGTTTCCGATAACGGTAAATGCGCGCGATTGCAGGGCTTCGATTGAATTTTTAGGCCCTATCACGGAGCAAAAAAATAATGAATCTTGGGCAGTCCTTGAGCAAAACCAGTTTGGCACTTGAGTGCATTGGACTGGGCTGGCAGTTCTTACCTACGGCCGGTAAAGCTTCTCGTAAAAGCCGCTCACTTTGACTTTGACGGTCACCGGTTTATCGCCACGGTTGCGCCAAAACCAGCCGTGTGTCCCGGTCAAACGGAGCGACAAAAGTCCCCTGGGCGCTGGTTTGCTGCGTGTCTTTCCAGTAGCTGGTGAATTCGGCGCCCGCATTGGGCCGCTCGCCATGCATATCGAAATTGACCTTGCCGCCTTCGGCTGCCCAGGTAAAGACGAATTGTTCGCCCCTACGCATGGAAGCCTTGATTTCTGCGCCCTTGCCGGGTTGCAGGGTCAGCGACATTTCGTCGCTGCGTAAAGGCACTTCGCTTTTAGTCACGGTAGTTGCGGGTGTTTGCACCGTGGGTGCGACCACAGCCGCACTGCTGGGGAGCGCTGCGGCGGAAGCAGCCGGAACCAGTGCCGATGCAGCCTCACCACTGGAAGCGCTCAGTGTGGTCAGGCCCAGCGTCTTGCCCATCCCGGTTGGGTCGATGCCATGCTCGGCCGGCAGCACGGTGGTGAGAAAGGATGGCGGCGGCGAGGATCAAGGCCACGCCTGTGGCCTTGATCAGTTGGGGGCAGGGTTGGAAGCGGGTGCGTATTAAGTGTGTTCATGTCTGAATCCTCAAATCAAATCGTGAAATAACTGGTCATTTGATGGCCAATCAGGACGAATCCCGCAGCCATCAACGCGACATTGACCGCGAACGCCTGACGCCAGAATGCACCGGACCGTCGCCAGAAGCCCATGCCAATCAGAATGGCAGCGAGCGCGAGCAACTGCCCAAGCTCGACCCCGACATTGAATGCGAGGATATTCGGCACCAAACCCTCCTGCGATAGCGTGAATTCCTGCAGCTTGGTGGCGAGGCCGAATCCATGGAAAAAGCCAAAGATCAACACTGCGGCCTTGGTGTTGGGCTGAAAGCCCAACACACGCTTGAATGCGCCCAGATTGTCGAGCGCCTTGTACACGACCGAGAGGCCGATGATGGCGTCGACAATGTAGGGGTTGACATGAGTGCCGCTGAGGACGCCATACAGCAGCGTGACACTATGACCAATGGCGAATAACGTGACATAGGCCCCGACCTCGCGCATCCGATACAAGAAGAAAATCACGCCAAACAGGAATAGCAGATGGTCATAACCCGTAACCATGTGCTTTGCGCCCAGGTAAATAAACGGGATCAACTGCATGCCATTGCTTTGCTCGATAAACAGCTTGTCGCCCTCCGCGACGCCATGTGCGAACACACTTGTCGCCAGAAGGGAGAGCAACAAAAATGCAATAAGTGCAAGCCAGCGGGGGCGCAAAGCGCCCTCGATCCGTTGCGGCGTGAAGGCAATCTGCAATGTTCTAGTCATGTTCCAACTCCCAGATCAAGTGAGCGTCGACGAGCAGCCCGTAATAGGCTTTCAGGGCCGTGACTTGTGCTTGCAGCGCATTGTTCATCGCAGCGGTCGCCTGGCGACGCGCCAGCAGCAGGGCTTGCAGTTCGGCTTCCCCGAGCGCATAGGCTCGCTGCATCAGACCGGCGTTCTCCTGCATGGCCGCCGCGCCTTCGTTGGCGATATGCAGGCTGCCATAGGCGCCCCGTGCGGTCGCGACGGCGCTCGCAATCTCCGTCTCAAGCTGGCGCTTCTTGAGTTCGACTTCCTGGCGGGACACCTCAACCGCGGCAATCGCCTTGGCGCTGCGCGAGTCGCGTACGCCCCCCGGGATCGGAATGCTGATCATGACTCCGGAAAAGCGTTCTCGGCCACCGATCTCGGAGGCCGTGTAGACCCCTAGCGTCGGATCGGGGGTCTTGTCCGCATGCGCCCGCTCTGCGTGAGCTTGAGCCATCCGCATTCGCGTTTGCACGACCTTCAATTCGTCGCTTTCAGCGATGATGCGGTCGCGCCAAGGTGCTGCATCCTCCCTGATCGGCGCCGGCGTGGGCAGGGTCACGGCCTGGCGGCTTATCCCAGGAAAGCGTGTGGATAGACGCGCCCAAGCCGCAGTGGCCTGTGTCTTCGCATCGTTGTCCAAGCGTCCTTGCTCGGCCAGTTCGGCGCGGGCAACGCTCACGTCCAATTTCGAGGCGTCGCCGGCACGGGCGCGCTTTTCCACAGCCGCAAGACTGGCCTGTGTTGATTGAAGACTGTTCTCGGCCAGTTCACGGGTGCGTTCCGCCGCCAGCCACTCTACCCACAAGGCCATCAGCTCGCGCGCCGATTCGAGCAATGCCTCGCCATAGCGCGCCTGGGACTCCTCGACAGTTGCCTTGCCGATATTGCGATCGGCAGCAGTTTTGCCGGGAAGCCGGATTGTCCGCTCTATGCCTACGTTCCATTCGTTGTAGCGGGGACCGCCTTCCAATCTCCGCTGTTGTCCCGTGGTCCGAGCAGTCCATTCATACGGTGATTTATCGAGGATGCCCGCCTCCTGCAGAGCGACGTCCAGGCCGGCGCGCGCGGCGGCAACGCCAGGGTCCTGTTCGAGCAGCGGGCGTGCAATTTCGGTTGGCAAGAGTCCTGGCGGATTCACAGGCTGTACCGCCTGCGCGGTACCAGAGACGGTCAACAGGCTGATCAGGAGCAATCGAATCATCATGCGATCTCTCCCGCTTCGACGACCGTCGTCACCCAATAACGCAGGCCTGCGCCGGCAAATTGCTGGCGAATGGCTTCGAGCAGCGCCGCTTTGTCGGCCGCTGCAAAGATCACCTGTATTTCCGTGGCTCGCGCCCGGCCCAGCACCTGTTCTGTTTGATCCAGATACTCGTGGGCTAGGCCGTGCGCGGCCGTAGCCGTACTGGTGAAGACCGTCGCATTGGGCGACAGGAGCAGCAGATCGAGCAGTTTTTCCTCGACCGCTGGTGGGCAAACCAGTGTTAAGCAAAGTTCAGACATGGGGAACCTCTCGTTTTGGGAAGGCAAAGCGTAAATACAGGATGGGGAGCAGCATCAGCGTCAGCACCGTGGCAGAGGCCAAACCCCCGATTACGACGATGGCAAGCGGCCGCTGGATTTCCGAGCCCGGCCCTGTCGCGAACAACAGCGGGATCAGACCAAATGCCGTAATGGATGCGGTCATCAGCACCGGTCGCAAGCGTCGCTTCGCGCCCTGAACGACAACCTCGGCCAATTTCATGCCTTCGCTTTGCAGTTGATTGAAATAGCTGACCAGCACCACCCCGTTCAACACCGCGATACCGAGCAGCGCGATGAAGCCGACCGAGGCAGGCACCGACAGGTATTCGCCCGTGACCCACAAGGCGACGATGCCGCCGACCAGTGCGAAGGGGACGTTGCTCAGAATCAGCAAAGCCTGGCGCACCGAGCGGAAGGTCGAGAACAGCAGGACGAAGACCAGTCCGAGTGCAACCGGCACAACAACCGTCAAACGCGCAGCCGCACGCTGCTGGTTCTCGAATTGTCCACCCCAGGTAATGCGGTAGCCGGTAGGCAGGGGCACTTTCTGCGTGACGAGCTTTCTGGCCTCCTCGACGAAGCCGACCAGGTCACGCCCGCCGACGTTGGCGATGACTACGCTGTAGCGGCTACCCATTTCCCGGTCGATCTTGACAGGACCTGCGGCACGCTCCAGTTTTGCGACACTGGTCAATGGGACCGTGCTGCCGTCCCTGGTCGTGATCCGCATCGCTGCAAATTCGGCCGGCGACGTGCGAACCGCCTCAGTGCCGCGCAATACGATCGGCGTGCGTCGGTTGCCCTCGATCACGATGCCGGCCCGCTGACCCTCGATCTGCGTGCGCAGCGCATCCTGAATTTCCTCGACGCTCAGGCCGAGCCGGCCGGCCTGCAAGCGGTCCACTGCCACCCTCAAGTACTGCACACCGTCGTTCTGTACCGTGTAAACGTCCTGATTGCCGGGAACCGTCTTGAGCAGCGTTTCAACCTGGCTCGCGTACTCATTGAGCTTGTCGAGGTCGGGACCGAAGATTTTGACCGCGAGGTCGCCGCGCACGCCGATGATCATTTCGGATACGCGCATTTCGATCGGCTGCGTGAAGCTGTACTTGATGCCGGGCATGGGGTCGAGCACCTTGCGCACTTCGTCCATCAGCGCTTCCTTGCTCTTCATGCGCCATTCGCCCTGCGGCTTCAATAACAGATAGGTGTCGGTTTGATTGAGCCCCATCGGGTCGAGGCCGATTTCATCGGAACCGGCGCGTGCCACAATGCCGGTTACTTCGGGAATGGCTTTCATGAGGGCCTGGTGGATCTTCAGATCGAGCGCGGCGCTTTGTTCCAGGCTGACCGAGGGCAGTTTCTCGATGCCGACGATCAGGTCGCCTTCGTCCATCGTCGGCATGAAGGTCTTGCCGACTTGGGTGTAGACCACCCCCGCGCCCGCCAGCATCGCCACCGCCACGCCGACGACGATCCCCTGCCGGCGCAGGCCCCAGGCAAGCGCCGGCTCATAGAGCGCCAGCAGCTTGCGCGGCAGCCACGGGTCTTCATGCTTGACTTCGCGCAGCAGGTACGACGCCAGCACCGGAATGACGGTCAGCGACAACGCCAGCGAGCCGGCCAGGGCGAACACGATGGTGAGCGCCACCGGCACGAAGAATTTCCCTTCAAGGTCCTGCA
>JAJYXA010000459.1:2947-5564 GCA_021791235.1 Pseudomonadota bacterium | reverse complement strand
GTGAGCGGGTTGCGCATACGCCTCCACACGTGGCCGGAGGCCGCGTAGTGGATCGGCGTCCCCGTGTGGGGAAGGCCATCGGCCGTGGCGGCTTCGGTTTTTTCCACCTGCACCGGCAGACTGCGTACCGCGCCCGGGCGGTTGTCGTTTTCCGGTGCGTGGGTATGTGCGGCAAAGCCCGCCACGCCGGCGAACACCGGGTTGATCGCCGTCACCACCGCAGGCGCCAGTCGCCGCGTCATGTCGGTGCTGAAGCGGGCGGCGTCGAAATGCGTGGTCAGGAAATCCGCTGCCGCGTCGAACACCCGCGCCTCGCCGCGTCGGAAACGGTAGATCGCCTGCTTGGGGTCGCCCACCATGAACACCGTGATGGCGCTGTCGGCGCCGCGCGCCTCCAGCAGCCAGGTCGACAGCGCCTGCCATTGCAGCGGGTTGGTGTCCTGGAACTCGTCGAGAAGCAGATGGCGGTAGCGTGCGTCCAGCTTCAGCGCCAGCGCCGGCGCATGTTCCTCGCTGGCGAGCAGCCGGCAGGCCTGCCATTCGGCGTCCGTGAAATCGATCACGCCCTGCTGCGCCTTGGCATCCTGGTAGGCCGCCAGCAGTGCGTGGCCGAGCAGCAGGCCGTGGCGGTTGAGGGTCCAGATGCGCTGGTCGGTCTGGATCGCGGTGATGGCCTCGAGCGCGGTCTCCAGTGTGTCGAGGTCGCGCAAATAAGCGTCGAGTCCGGCGCCGAGCGCTTTTTCCAGTTCTTTGGTCGCCTGCTTCTTGCGCCGCTTGCCCGCCGTCATCAGGTGTCTCATGAGTGAGACATGCGCGTCGTCGGGCGGCAGGCCCAGGCTGCGCTGGATTTCCGGCGCGCGCGCCTGTTCGCTCTTGCTGCCCTTTTCCAGCGCAAAGCCCATCCGCTTCACCCGCGCTGCCATCAGTTCGTCGGCCCAGAATGCCGCGACCGGATCGCTGTCCAGATCATGATGCAGGCCGGGCCGCAGCTGTTCCAGCGCATGGGCCACCGGGTCGGGCATCTCGTCGGTATATGCCCACCATTCCGCGCGGGCATCGACAAAATGCTTCAGCAGCGCACGCAGATTGTGCTCGCCGATGTCGGTCAGCAAGGCCAGCAGCGCCGCGCCTTCCGGAGACTCCGGCGCCGCAGCCCACTTCGCCAGCAGGCGGTCGCGCACCTCGTCCTGCAGCTGCCGGGTGCGCTCCAGCAGCGGCGCCCCCCATGGCAGCCCCGCCTCCAGCGGCGCGCGCTTCAGCAGATCGAGAAACCAGCCGTGGAAGGTCGTCACCGTCGGCCCCGGCTGCGCGGTCAGCACCGTTTCCAGCAGGCCACGCGCGCGCGGCAGCAGCGCGTCGATTTCGCCATCCGGCACCGCGCGTTCACGCAGGAATACGCATACCGTCGCGTCGTCCTCCAGCGCCAGCACCCGCAGCCAGGCATGCAGGCGGTCGGTCATCTCCTGCGCCGCCTTGCGCGTGAAGGTGATCGCCAGCAGCTCGGAGGGCGCCGCCCCCGCCAGCAGCAGGCGCAACATGCGCGACACCAGCAGCCAGGTCTTGCCGCTGCCGGCGCAGGCTTCCACCACCACCGAACGGGTGGGGGAAAGGGCGGTGTCGGTGTCGAGTGGGCGGGGCGGCACGAAAAGAAGGTCGGACATCAAATCCCGTGAGACGCACGCTGAAGCAACGCGACGAATTCCTCAATATTTCGCCCTTGCAGATCGGTTGGTGCGTCGTTTGTGACTAGGAAGGCATGAACTTCGTGCCAGTCATGATCAAGTTTTTCATTTCGCTCTGCAAAGTGCAGGTCGGGCACATTGAGTTCGGACGCCACAAAATAAAGGGCGTCGATACGAAGTGCTTTTTCAGCTATTGCCGCAACACGATCAGCGCTGATATCGCGTGGGTTGGCAAACACGACCTCACCCCAGTTCTTGAAATTGCCCGCATCACGGTAAAGGTACTCAAATCGCACATTCATAAGAGGCCCCTCATCCTCCAAAAACGTGTTGTCGATGGTAGGCAAGAAATTCTGCAAGCGGAGAAAACTTGTCTGGCAAGGCTATGGGTTTACCGTCGTAGGCCAAAAGCGCCGAGTTGAAAAACTGGTCGGATTTGGAGGCGTGTTTTTTGGAAACACTGACCGTCATATCCTTCATGATCGTAATAATTCCAGCATCAAACGCTTTGTCATGCAGCATTGACAAGCAAAGGCCGTTACTTGGATTAAGCCGATTTGCCGCGTCAACCCGCCAGGGGACGATATGGCTCGCAACTAATAGTTTGGGCACGGATAGCCCGGTAATACAGCATTGATATTTATAAGCGCTGAGCACCGACTGCCTGAAAAAATCCTGGCCAACACGAACCGTCGCCTGAATTGTTTTGTTGCTCCCGGTGTAATCGACGATCTCATCCGAAGACTCGGTGGAAGTATCGACGATAGGTACGGACTCAGGCGCGACTCCCAATGCTTGAGCTGCCTGCTGCATTTCGATTGTGAATCGTTCCCTGTTTGCTTGCATTTCCACCCACATGGCTTTGTCGGCAGCGGAAGCGCTTTCCAATCCCTTGCGGCCTGTCGAGGTGATTGACGGGTCACGGCTAGCGATGT
>JAJYXA010000459.1:0-2937 GCA_021791235.1 Pseudomonadota bacterium | reverse complement strand
CGCCAGCGCTGATGGCGTTCTACCGATCAACGCCGCATATTTAATGATTTCAGGATTGCGGGAGTGCATTTTCCCAAAGGGCATTTGGCAGTAAAGGAAAAACGCTACTAGCAGTTGTTGTCGCGTCCAATCGTTTCTAGCAGCCATCCGCTTCTCCAAGCATATTTGTGGAAACTCCCGAATCATTCCACATTCCCTTTCGGCACAACCCGTGCGCTTCGCAATGTTTGCAGACGCCGTCGATGCCATGGGCGGGCAGCGCGGCGTGGTGGGCGATGGCTTCGAGCAGCTCGGGCAGGCGCAGGCTGATGGCGGCGACGTCGGTCTCAAAGTCGAGCTCGAGCGCGGCGACGGGGGCTTCGTTGATCGGGAGGTAGGCGGCGGCGGCGTCAGTCAGCCAGGCGTAGAAGGGCAGCTGCACGGCTTCGTCGGGCGCCTTCAGTTTCTTTTTCAGGCCCTGTGCGGCGCTGGTCTTGTAGTCGATCACGTAGCGGGCGTCGCCTTTGGCATCGACGCGGTCGACGCGGCCGTGCAGGGTGATCTCACCCAGGCCTTCAACGGTGTGCGGCACCGAGAAATCGGTTTCGCCGGATTCGTAGCGCCAGCCGGCGGACGCATGCGCCAGCCAGGCGTCGATGTAGGCGGGCTGGATTTTGTCCCACTGGCTCGCCCATGCAGCGGCGGTCCAGGCGGGCAGCGCGGCGAATTCGGCGGCGGAGATCGTGTTCAGCTGCGCCAGCGCGGCGTCGCGCTCAAGCGGCGGAGCGCTGTCGTGAAAGGCTTTCAGTATGCGGTGCAGCGCGTTGCCGTAGTCGCTCTTGTCGAGTGCTTCGTCGGCCTCGTCGAGCTCGCGGATGCCGAGCACACTGCGCACGAAGAACCGGTAGGGGCAGTCGAGCAGGGTCTGGTAGGCGGTGGGCGAATAGTGGCGCGGCAGCTGCGCGGCCGATACCGTCGGCGCAGGCTGCACGCAGGCGGCGGGCAGCGGGCTGGCCTGCGTGGGCGGCGCGCCGAGGGTTTGCGTCGGCAGATCCGTACCCCATGCGGCCTGGTGCAGCGCCTGCAGCCGCAGCACCAGCGGCGAGGCCGGGTTGGGCTCGTCGTTGTTCCACGCCTGCCAGCTCAAGAGCGCAGGCCCCTGGATCAGCAGTTGCATCAGGTCGGCGGTGGCGGCATCGGCTTCTTCGGCGGCAGTCGACAGACCCAGTTGCGCGCGGGTGGCCTGGGAAAAGAGACCGGGTGCGGGACGTGCGGGCAGGTGGCGGGCGTCGGCGCCGATCACTGCCACCGCATCGAACAGGCGCCCGCGCGCGGCGGGCAGCGAGGTCAGCACGATGGGGCTGGCGACGCTGGCGTCGATGAAGCTTGCCGACTCCAGCGCCAGATTGAGCCAGCGCCGCCATTCGCCGAAGCCGTATTTTTCGCCGTCGTCCGCCAGGTCGTGGCGCAGGGCGTCGAGCGTTTCGAGCACGCGGGCGCCGGCGGCGTCGGCCTTGAGCGGCGCGATGGCGTCCAGCCTGGCGAGGCTTTCGGTCAGCCGTGCGAGCCATACCGAGAGCGATGCGCGGCGCTGTTCAAAACCCTGGCGGGCATCGAACAGCGAGGCCAGCCAGACAGGCAACGCGGCGAATTCGCTGTGCGCCAGCCGCTGCATATCGGCCATGCCTTGCGAAACCCCGTGCCGGCGCAGCGCCAGTTCGAGCTGCAGCACCTGATCCTGGCGCAAGGCGAGCTCGCCCAGCACGAACGGCGATTTCAACAGGTCCAGCAGCTCGACGTGCGGGAAGTCGCTCGCCACGCATTCCAGCCAGCGGTCGATCACCGCGGCGGCAGCGGTCGTCGACAGCGTCCAGCCGGTTTCGTCGGCCACCAGCACGTCCATGCGCTCGAGCAGCGCGCGCACCCGGCGCGCAGTTTCACGATCGAGTGCGATGAGCGCGATGTCGCGCCGGCCGGCATGCAGCTGGCTGGCCACCCAAGTGGCGACGGCACGCGCTTCGGCCTCCAGGTGCGGCGCAGGGCTGAGCGTGATGCGTGCGAGCAGCGGCGAGGCAGGGTGGTGCTGCGCCAGCCGGGCGGCGCGTTCGCGTAGCGGGGGCTCGGTGGACTGCCAGGCCTGCTGCAGGGTGAGGGCCGTGCCATCGTCGACGTCCACGGTCTCGCCGAACAGCGTGAGCGGCGCAAGCCCGGCGCAGTGCGCGAGAAATAACTGTTCGACGGCGGTGAGCGTACCCAGCGCGTAGCCATAGATCGGCTGCGGGTCTGCTGCTATCTGGCCGAGCAGGGTGTCGAGCGCGCGCGCATAGCGCGCCTGCGGGTCGCTGCCGTCTGCATTGAGCGCCTGCCACACGGCCTCGATCAATGCGGTTTCGCGGTCGAGTGTGTCCGCATGCAGGGCACGGATGCGTGATCCGATGGCGCCGCCCAGCCGCGCGGCGGATAGTTCATCGGCCAGCTGGAGGAGTTCGTTGGCGAGCGCCCACTTGTCGACTGATCCCAGCCAGTCCTGATGCCGAAGCACGCCGTGCAGCCGTGCCAGCCGCCGCGCCTGCGGCTCGGCGCGGCCGTCGGCCAGGCTTGTGCCCTTCAGGGTGCCCTCGGCCCAGCTTTTCAGCGGGGTGATGCGGGGTGGAATCAGGACGGCGCGGCCGGCAGCCTGCGCCAAGGTACGGGCAAAGTCGAGTCCGGCGCGATGGTTGGGAACCAGCACCGTCAGGCCAAACAGATCGGGCAGGCGGTCGGCGTGCCGGTCGAGCAGATGGCGGGCGACGGCGTGCGGCAGCGCGACGCCGCCCGGGGTGTCCAAGCGCCTCAGCGCTCCAGGTACTGGCGCTTGTCCTTGACGCCGGCCCACTCGTCGGCGTCGGGCAGCGGGTCCTTCTTCTCGATGATGACCTTCCACACCTTGGCGAGCTCGGCGTTGAGCGCGATATAGGC
>JAJYXA010000241.1:717-5586 GCA_021791235.1 Pseudomonadota bacterium | reverse complement strand
GCTGCGGCGAGCCAGGAACAGAGCGCCGGCATCGAGCAGGTCAACCAGGCCGTCACCCAGATGGACGACGTCACCCAGCAGAACGCTGCCCTGGTGGAAGAGGCTGCGGCTGCGGCCGAGAGCCTGCAGGACCAGGCCGCGAAGCTGGCCGAGGCGGTCAGCGTGTTCAAGCTGGAATCCTCTGCCCAGGCCTACAGTCGGCCGGTCGAATTGCCGATATCGACAGGCAACGTGACCCGCCTACCAGCCGCTCAGAAGAGCAAGCCCAAGGCAGTGCCGCTGACGCGTCCGAAGAAGCGTGCTGCCGGCGGCGGTAATGACGAATGGGAAGAATTCTGACCCTGTGACGCGGGCGAGCAAAGCAGCCGCGGCCCTACTCAAAAAGGAAAAAAAGCAATGCGATCCAACCTGCCTGTCACCAACACTGAATATGTCCTGAAGGATCACGAGGCACCGACGTCGAAGACGGATATTCACGGCAATATCACCTACGTCAACCGCGACTTCGTCAACATCAGCGGTTTCAGCGAGGACGAGCTGATCGGTTCGCCGCAGAATATCGTGCGCCACCCTGACATGCCGGTCGAGGCATTCGCGGATCTGTGGCGCACCATTCGAAGTGGCAAGGCGTGGACGGGTCTGGTGAAAAACCGCTGCAAGAATGGCGACCATTATTGGGTGGAAGCGCATGTCGCGCCCATCGTCGAGAATAATGAAGTTGTCGGTTATACCTCCGTTCGCGACAAACCCAGCCGCGAGCAGGTGCAGGCGGCAGACGGCGCGTATCGGGCAATCAAGGCGGGCGATACGACACTCGAAATCCGTGAGGGGGCAGCGGTCAAGCGTTCCCGGTTCCCGGTTCTGGACGCGCTCAAGAACATTTCCCTGAAGACGATGCTTGCCCTGGCAGCCGGCTCGATGGGGATACTTTTTGTGGGAATAGGGAGCCTGGCCTGGCTGGCTACGACCGGCGACAGCACGACCTACCTGAACTGGCTGATGGCGATCGCGGCATTGGGTGTGCCGCTGGCCGGGGTGTTCGGGGTGCTGTCCTACCGTAGCGTGGTGGTACCGCTTGAACGTGCCCGCCAGGAAATCGACCGCATCAGTTCGAGTGACCTGACCGGGCGGATCGAGGCCAAAGGCATTGTCGAACTGGCCAAACTGATGCAGTCGCTGCGGGTGCTGCAGATCAACATCAAATGGCTGGTCGGGCAGATCAGGGAAAGCACCGATCTGGTGAACGCGGGTGCGAGCGAGATTGCATCGGGCAATGCGGATCTGTCGGCGCGCACGGAATCACAGGCGTCGAGCCTGGAAGAAACCGCCAGTTCGATGGAAGAACTCACCAGTACCGTCAAGCAGAATGCCGAAAGCGCGCACCATGCGAGCAAGCTGGTTTCCTCGACGGCCGAGATTGCAGTCAATGGCGGCGAGGTCGTAGGCAAGGTCATCCATACCATGGGCTCGATCAAGGAAAGCTCGAGAAAGATTTCCGACATCATCGGCGTCATCGACGGCATCGCCTTCCAGACCAATATCCTGGCCCTGAACGCGGCGGTCGAAGCCGCGCGTGCCGGTGAGCAGGGACGCGGCTTTGCCGTGGTGGCGGCTGAAGTGCGTAATCTGGCGCAACGTTCTGCCGGTGCGGCCAAGGAGATCAAGACCCTGATCGGCGACTCGGTGGAAAAGGTCGAGGCAGGCAGGAAGCTGGTGGACGAGGCCGGCGAGGCGATGGAAGACATTGTGACCTCGGTGCAGTTGGTGGCTGACATCATCAGCGGAACCGCGACGGCAAGCCAGGAACAGAGCGCCGGCATCGAGCAGATCAATCAGGCCGTGGGCCAGATGGACGAAATGACCCAGCAGAACGCCGCGCTGGTCGAGGAGGCTGCGGCGGCGGCCGAGAGTCTGCAGGATCAGTCAATGAAGCTTGCGGAGCTGGTCAAGACCTTCAAGCTTGTCCGTACGGGGCAGGGGGCGGGCGGTGGCCGTCGTCAGGCCATGGCACCCTCGCAGGGGCAATCCCGGTCCACGGATGCAGCGGAGAGCCTGGCAGCGTAAAGCGCCGTCGTGTCGGGCAAGTCGATGGGTGGCGCAGTGCGGAATGGTCCAGAACGGTTTTAGCAAGCCGGGTTGGTTTCGTGCGTTCGAGCTGGAACGCGATATAGATTGGACGCACATTTCGACATGAAGCCGGTATTGAAGAGCCCACCTGACAGCGCCAAGGTATTCGCATTCACCCCGCGCGACTTTGCCCGGATCCGCACGCTGATTTACCGGCAGGCCGGGATTGCGCTGACCGAGAGCAAGCAGGAGATGGTCTATAGCCGTCTGGCGCGGCGCCTGCGGGCAAAAGGCTTGAGCTCCTTCGAGGAATACCTCGACGAACTGGAAAACGGGCGCGATAGCGAAGAATGGGAAGCCTTTACCAACGCCCTGACGACCAATCTGACCTCGTTCTTCCGCGAGGCCCATCATTTTCCGATGCTGGCCGAGCATCTGCAAAACCTGAAAGCGCCGCTGTCGATATGGTGTTCTGCCAGCTCGACCGGCGAGGAGCCCTATTCGATTGCCATGACGGTATGCGAGGCGTTCGGAACCCTCACCCCCCCCGTGAGCATCGTCGCCACGGACATCGACACCAATGTGCTCGAAACCGCGGCGAACGGGGTGTACCCGATCGAGCGCATCGACAAGATGGCGCAGGAGCGGGTCAAGCGTTTCTTCCAGCGGGGCAAGGGCGAGCGGTCCGGGCTGGTGCGGGTGCGTCCCGAACTTCGCCAGTTGATTACGTTCAAACCACTCAATCTGCTGGCCAGCAGCTGGCCGGTCAGCGGGCCATTTGACGTGATTTTCTGTCGCAACGTGATGATTTATTTCGACAAGCCCACGCAGAGCAGGATACTCGAGCGGTTTGTGCCGCTGCTGAAGCCGGAGGGACTGCTGTTCGCAGGCCATTCCGAGAATTTCATGTACGCGTCCGATGCCTTCCGGTTGCGTGGCAAGACGGTCTACGAACTGGATCCACGTCATGCCGGAGCAAGGAAACACGCATGAATCCTGCCATCGAAGAGCAGCTTGCGACCAATCTGTATTACGACCGCACCTTCGACTGCGAGGCCGCCAAGATTTTGCCTGGCGAATATTACTTTACCAACCAGCCCATGCTCATCGTCACCGTACTCGGTTCCTGCGTGGCGGCCTGCATCCGGGACAAGGTCTCGGGAATTGGCGGAATGAATCATTTCATGCTGCCGGACGGCGGCGGGGATCCCGGCAATCCGATGTCGGCATCGATGCGCTACGGCGCGTATGCGATGGAGGTGCTGATCAACCAGCTCCTCAAGGCGGGTGCCCGGCGCGAGAACCTCGAGGCCAAGGTGTTCGGCGGCGGCAATGTCCTGCGCGGCTTTACCAGCATCAACGTGGGCGAACGCAATGCCCAGTTCGTCCGCGACTTCCTGCAGGCGGAAAATATCCGCGTGGTGGCGGAGGACCTGAACGACGTGCATCCGCGCAAGGTGTATTTCTTTCCGCAGACAGGCAAGGTTCTGGTGAAGAAACTCAAGCAACTCAACAACTACACCCTGGTGAAGCGTGAGCAGGACTACGCGAGCCGCCTCAAAACCAATGAGGTGGTCGGCGAGATCGACTTGTTCTGATCGCCGGCCGGGACGACATCCGGAAAGTTAGCATCATGAAAATCAAGGTTCTGATCGTGGATGATTCGGCGCTGATCCGCGGCGTGATGAAGGAAATCATCAACAGCCAGCCGGACATGGAGGTGGTGGGCGTGGCCCCCGATCCACTGGCGGCACGCGATCTGATCAAGCAGACCAATCCGGACGTCCTCACGCTGGATGTGGAAATGCCGAAGATGGACGGCCTGGAGTTCCTGGAGAAATTGATGCGCCTGCGTCCGATGCCGGTGCTCATGGTGTCGTCGCTGACCGAACGCGGCTCCGAGATCACCATGCGCGCCCTGGAGCTGGGCGCGGTCGATTTCGTCACCAAGCCCAAGATATCGATCCAGAGCGGCATGCTGGAGTACACCGATGTGATTGCAGAGAAAATCCGCATTGCATCGCGGGCCCGGATCAAGCCGCGCACGCTGCCATCCCACGGGCATGCCGCCGTCGGCGAGCTGGCGCCGTTGCGCAACCCGTTTACCAGCAGCGAGAAGCTGATCATCATCGGCGCGTCCACCGGCGGGACCGAGGCCATCAAGGATTTCCTGATCCAGTTGCCATCCGATTGCCCCGGCATCCTGATTACCCAGCACATGCCGGAAGGCTTTACGCGCTCGTTCGCCAACCGGCTCGACAAGCTGTGCAAGATTTCCGTCAAGGAAGCCGAAGGCGGCGAGCGCGTGCTGCCCGGCCATGCCTATCTCGCACCGGGGCATTCCCACCTGCTGCTGGTGCGTAGCGGGGCCAACTACATGACCAGGCTCGACCAGGGCCCGCCGGTCAACCGCCACCGTCCTTCGGTCGATGTCCTGTTCCACTCGGCCGCGCTCAATGCAGGCAAGAATGCGGTCGGTGTCATCCTCACCGGGATGGGCAAGGATGGCGCGGCGGGGATGCTGGAAATGAAAAAGGCCGGTGCCTACAACCTGGCACAGGACGAAGCGTCGTGCGTGGTGTTCGGCATGCCCAAGGAAGCCATCGCCATCGGCGCCACGCATGACGTGGGCCCACTGCATGAATTGCCAGGACGGGTGATGGAGTTTTTTGCTGCGCATGGCAACCGTGCGATGCGGGTGTAAAGGTCCGTTTTGACCAGTTGTCCAGGCGGGTTTCCTGCTTAAGTTTGACGCTGCAATGCCGATTAACCCAGTAACAATGAACTGTATCAATGGAGTAC
>JAJYXA010000241.1:0-707 GCA_021791235.1 Pseudomonadota bacterium | reverse complement strand
GTTGTTGACGACTTTTCCACGATGCGCCGCATCGTGCGCAATCTGCTCAAGGAACTGGGGTATTCCAACGTTGAAGAAGCGGAGGACGGTGCCGACGGCCTGGCCAAGCTGCGGGCTGGGAACTTCGATTTCGTCGTGTCCGACTGGAACATGCCCAACATGGATGGCCTCACGATGCTGCAAAACATCCGTGCCGATGCAGCGTTGTCCAAGCTGCCGGTCCTGATGGTCACAGCTGAAGCCAAGAAGGAAAACATCATCGCGGCCGCGCAGGCCGGCGCCAACGGCTATGTGGTCAAGCCCTTCACCGCGGCCACCCTCGACGAAAAGCTCTCGAAAATATTCGAAAAACTCGAAAAAGCAGGAGCCTGACTTGGATACGCAATTCGCCGGCTCCGCTGCAGTCGTCGTCGCGCAGCACGCCGTGGGCACCGAAGGGTGCGAATCGGACGAGATGCTGGCGCGGGTCGGCCAGATTACCCGGACCCTGCACGACAACCTGCGCGAACTGGGCCTGGACAAGGTGCTGGAAAAGGCGACGTCGGAGATTCCCGATGTCCGCGAACGCCTCAACTACGTGGCGCGCATGACCGAACAGGCAGCACAGCGCGTGCTCAACGCTACCGATGCGGCCATTCCCATGCAGGAACGCATCGATGCGGGTGCCGACGAAATTCTGAATGGCTGGCAGACCACTTTCAAGGCGC
>JAJYXA010000285.1 GCA_021791235.1 Pseudomonadota bacterium | reverse complement strand
GGCCAAGTAAGGAGGCATGGTGTCCGGCCTGAGAAGACTGCTCCAGATCGGCCTCGCGGTCGGCGCTTACCTGCTCTGGTGGCTGCTAGTCAGGTTGCATCTGTGGCGCTCAGCGGTAACGCCGGCGCAGCGGCTGTGCCACACGGTCGAACGGCTGGGTACGACGTTCGTGAAGCTCGGGCAGGGCCTGAGTTTGCACCGCGACCTGCTGCCGGACGAGTACATCCGCGCGCTGCAGGACCTGCAGGATCACGTCGCGCCTTTTCCTGACGCGGTCGCGCGGCGCGAGGTGGAACAGGCATTGGGAAAATCCATCCCCGAATTGTTCGCCGAATTCGAGGCGCACCCGCTGGCAGCCGCATCCATCGCGCAGGTGCACCTGGCGCGCCTGCATGACGGACGGCGGGTGGTGGTGAAGATCCGCAGGCCGCACATCAAGTCCCAGATCGACCGCGACATGCGCCTGCTGCGCGGCGTGCTGCGCATGCTGCTCGCACTGATGCCGTGGCTGCGGCGCTACGAGCCGCTCGCCCTCGTTGACGAAATCTGGACCAACCTGCGGAAGGAGACGGACTTTCGCCGCGAGGCACGCAGCACCCTGCGCTTCATCGAGGCCTTCCAGGATTCGGCGACCGTGCACGTCCCCGCAGTGATCGAGGGGCTATATACCGAGTCGGTGCTGGTGCAGGAACTGAGCGGCGGGCGGCGCGTTGACGACCCCGCGGTGCGCGCGCACGGGGCGCAACTCGCGCAGGCCCTGGTCGAGGCCTATTTGCAGCAGATATTCGTCATGGGCCTGTTTCACGGCGATCCCCATCCCGGCAATCTGTTCATCATGGACAGTGGACGCATCTGTTTCCACGACTTCGGCATCGTCGGTACGCTCGATTCGTCCACGCGCCGCAATCTGGCGGCGTTCCTGCTCGCCTTCGTCCGTCGGGACAGCGAGTGGATGCTGGATGCGGCGCTGGATCTGGGTCTGCTCGCGGGGGCGCTCGATCGCGCAGAGTTCCGCCAGGGAATGCAGGAGCTCATCCAGGACTACGCCGGTCTGCCGCTCAAGGACTGGTCGCTGGCCGAAGCGTTCGTGCGCGTGGCGCGCCTCGGTCGCGGGCGCAACATCCGTATTCCGCACAGCCTGCTGGTCCTGATGCGCATGCTGTATCTGATGGAAAACGCCGTGCGCGACCTCGACCCGGACTTCAATCTGCTGCAGAGCATGCTCGGCAAGGCCGAAGAGGTGATCGGTGCCTCCGCCGGCGCCGGAGCGGAAACGGGGCTGAACCGACTGCGTTTCGAGGCCTCGGCCGGCGTACACGAACTGCCGGCCGAGCTCGGCGCCTGGATTCACCGGATACGCGCCCAGGGCCTGGAGATGCAGGTCCAGCACCACGGCATGGAAGAACTGGAGCAAACCATAGCCCGCGGCAGCAACCGCGTGGCGCTGGCGCTGGTGACGCTGGGCCTCTACATCGCCGCCTCGCTGCTGATGCAGCACTCGCTCGGGCCGCGCCTCGGCGAGATGCCGCTGCTGGCGGCGGCGGGCTACGCGCTGGCGTTGTGGTTTACGTGGCGTCTCGCACGCGGGATTTCCCGTTCGGGGAAGCTGTGATGCCGTAGTCGCCACGTGATGCGGGAGAACACAAGGATGGACGAGTGGTAAACCTACTGCATGGGCTTGCAGGCTGGATCGGGCAGCACCCGGTCATCGCACTTTTTTTGGTCTTCACCCTTGCCATGGCCGAGTCGCTGGCAGTGGTGGGGCTGGCAGTGCCGGGCGCCGCGATGATGATTGCCGCCGGGGCGCTCGTGGCACTGGGCGCGATGGAATTCTGGCCGACCCTGTTTGTGGCCGTGGCGGGCGCGATCGTCGGCGACGGCATCAGCTACTGGATCGGCCGCCACTATCGCGATCGCCTGCGCACGCTATGGCCTTTCCGCCGCTATCCCGGATGGCTTTCCCGAGGCGAGGAGTTCTTCAGTCGTCATGGCGGCAAGAGCGTCCTGCTCGGCCGCTTCGTTGGCCCCGTGCGACCGGTCATTCCGGTGGTGGCTGGAATGCTTGGAATGCGGCCCGCTGCTTTCTATGGCGTGAATATTCTGTCGGCGCTCGCCTGGGCGCCGGCCTATCTGTTGCCCGGCATGGCATTCGGGGCTTCACTGGCCCTGGCGGGCGAAGTCGCGGTACGCCTCGTCGTTTTGCTGGTATTGATTGCTGCGCTGGCCTTGTTCGTCTCGTGGGCGGTGCGCAGGCTTTTCCTGGTTCTACAGCCGCGGGCGGCGCTGATGACGCAATGGTTCCTCGCGTGGAGCGGACGTCATCCGCGGCTACAGAAGCACCTGGGCGGCTTGCTGGATACAGGCCGGCCCGAAGCGAAAGCGCTGCTCATGATGGGGGGCTTACTCATCGCTTCTGCCTGGCTGTTCCTTGGAATTGTCGAGGATGTCGTCACCGGCGACCCGCTGGTTCGTGCAGACCAGGGTTTCTACCAACTCATGCAGGGCTTGCGCACGCCTTGGGGCGACAAGATCATGGTTTTCATCACCGAAATGGGAGACGCGGTCGTCGTCGCGCTCGTCGGTGCGGTCGTGCTCACCTGGTTCATGTGGCGACGAGACCGGCGTGCAGCGGGCTACTGGGCGGCGGCGCTGGGGTTCGGCCAGCTCGCCGCCATGGTGCTCAAACTGGTCCTGCAGCGGCCCCGGCCGACGATCGGCGACTACAGCGTGTTCTCCAGCTACGCCTTTCCGAGCGGCCATGCCACCATGAGCATGGTGGCGTACGGATTCCTGGCCGTGCTCGTCGCCCGCAATTTTTCGCCGTCACGTCGCTGGCTTGCCTATGCCCTGGCCGCGCAGCTCGTCGGCGCGATCGCCCTGTCGCGCTTGTATCTGGGCGCCCATTGGTTGTCGGACGTACTCGGCGGGCTGAGCCTGGGGCTCGCCTGGGTCTCCTTGCTGGCCATCGCCTACTACCGCCACCCGGCCCCTGCGCCATCGATGCGCAGCCTGCCTTACATCGCGCTGCTCGCCCTCGTGCTGGCGGGCGGCTGGCACGTGGCTACGCAATATTCCGCTGACCTCCAGCGCTATTCGCCGCAGCTCGCCGTCAGGCACCTGGATGCGGCATCCTGGTGGCGGGGGGGCTGGCGGTCGCTGCCGGCCTACCGCAATGACCTCGAAGGCGAATTCGAGCAGCCTCTCAACGTGCAATGGGCCGGTACCCTCGCCGACCTGCGCGAAGAGCTCGGTGCGCGAGGCTGGCGGGAGCCGGTCGCGCTGAATGCGGCTTCGACGCTGCGCTGGCTGCTCCCGGCTTCCCGGCTCGACGAGCTTCCGGTGCTGCCGCAAGTGCATGACGGGAGGCACGAGTCGCTGCTCATGGTCCGTCCGTCGGATCGTGGCCTGGCGCAAGGAGAAACCGCGCTTCTCGTCCTGAGACTCTGGCAGAGCGGCGTGGTGACCGACCCCGGCGACGTAACACTTTGGGTCGGCAGCATTTCATTCCTCAGGTTCGAACGCGTCCTGTTTCTGGATCTTCCGGTAACAGCGGGCGGATACGATGAGGCGCTTTCCGCATTGGCACGATCATTGGAAGGAACCGGCCAACACCTGGTTCAACGTTCGTTTGACGCAAGAGAAACGGAATCTCGTTGGAGCGGAAACGTCTTGCTGATGGCGCCTGCAATCAATTGATTCCAAGGAATGGCAGCATCATGGCCGAAAAATGCGTATTGGATTTGTCCCGCTGGGAGCGCTGGGAGCAGGCGGCATCGCCGGCACTGAGCGCCGGAGGCTACGTTCCTCACATGGAGGTCATCTCATGAAAACTGTCACCATCGAAGTCGGCGATCTGCTGTCGGCATTGAGCGCACTCGGCGTGGAGAAGCAGCTCTTGAAGCTTCCGGGCGTGCACAAGGCCGAGGTCAACTACGTCGCCGGCAGCGCCACCGTTGTGTACGACGAGATGGTGGCGGATATCAAGACCATCAAGGCCAGGGTGCGCGAGTGCGGCTATCACTGCGCGGGCGAGCGACTGCCAAAACACGTCTGTGTGCCCGAGGACCCCCCCGCTGCCGCCGCTGCCATTGCGCCTGCGGCGCCCGCCGGACACATGCATGCGCGTGAACATGCTGGGCACGCAGCGCCAGCGGGTAAGGCGGAGGCGATGGCACACGAAATGGGCCACGGTGCCGGCATGGACGCGCATTCGATGGCACGCGACATGCGCAACCGCTTCTGGGTTGCCCTAGCCTTCACTATTCCGGTCTTCGTCTATTCGCCCATGGGCGGCATGTTCACGCCGCCGGCGCCTCCGTTCGGCCTGCCTCTCAACATCTGGCTGTTCCTGCTTGCTAGCATCGCAGTGATCTATCCGGTGTGGCCGTTCGTGGTCGCCGCCTGGCGTGCGCTCAAGAACGGCGTGCTCAACATGGCGGTGCTGGTGGTGCTGTCGGTCGGCACCGGTTATTTGTTCAGTGTGGGCGCGACCTTCTTCTTCGCGGGCGTGCAGTTCTACGAGGCGGTCGCGGTGCTGCTGGTGTTCATCCTGCTCGGCCACTGGCTGGAGATGCGCGCCCGCGCCGGGGCCTCGGCGGCGATCCGCGCGCTGCTCGATCTTGCCCCGCCGATGGCCACGGTGATCCGCGATGGGCGCGAGGTCGAGTTGCCGACCGCCGAGGTGGCGGCGGACGACATGGTCATGATCCGTCCCGGCAACAAGATCCCTGTGGATGGCGAGGTAGTGGAGGGCGGGTCGCAGGTGGATGAATCCATGCTCACCGGCGAGTCCATGCCGGTCGGCAAGAAGCCCGGCGACATGGTGATCGGCGCGACCATCAACAAGAGTGGCAGCTTCGTCTACCGTGCCACCAAGGTTGGCGCCGATACCGCGCTGGCGCAGATCGTCAAGCTGGTGCAGGAGGCGCAGAACTCCAAGGCGCCGGCACAACTGCTCGCCGACCGCGCCTCGCAATGGCTGGTGCTGATCGCGCTGGTGATCGGTCTCGCGACCTTCGCGGCCTGGTTCTGGTGGATTGGGGAGCCGCTGCTGTTCGCTCTCACGCTCACGATTACGGTGTTCGTCATCGCCTGCCCGGACGCGCTCGGGCTGGCCACGCCGATGGCGGTGATGGTCGGTACGGGGCTCGGCGCCATGAATGGCATCCTGTTCAAGAACGCCGCTGCGCTCGAAGATGCGACGAAACTGGATGTCGTCATCTTCGACAAGACCGGCACACTCACCCTGGGCCAGCCCGACGTGGTGGACGTGGCAACTGCCCCGGATGTCAGCGAAGATGCGCTGCTTGCGCTCGCCGCCGCTGTAGAGCAAGGCTCCGAGCATCCCCTGGCGCAGGCAATACTCAAACGCGCGGGGGGACTGGCGATGCCGTCGGCAACCGGCTTTACCAACGTTGACGGGATGGGCGCCAAGGGAGAAGTCGAGGGGCGCACGGTGCTGTTGGGCAATCGCAAGCTGATGCAGGCCGAGAACGTCGACATGAGCGGATTCGTGTCGCGCGCCGACGAGATGCAGGGGGCAGGGCGGACGGTGGTGCATGTTGCGCATGGGGGCAAGCTGGTCGGACTCATTGCCATTGCCGATGCACCGCGCGCCACATC
>JAJYXA010000570.1 GCA_021791235.1 Pseudomonadota bacterium | reverse complement strand
CAGGGATGAAGAACAGAATGTAGAGCACCGGGTCAATGCTCGCCTGGGGGCGTGGACGAAAAAAGCCGTAGAGCACGTCGCCGCGCAAATGTCCGCTTTTCGCGAGCGTGTAGGCCCCGGCCAGCATGAACAGGGTGCCGTACATCATGATCATGACGTCGAAAGCCCAGGGGTGGGGATGATCGAGCGCGTAGCGCGAAAATACTTCCCAGGATATGAGCAGGGTCAGGCTGACGATGAGCCAGGAAAACGCCTGGCCGACGAAGGTGCTCAGCTTGTCGACGAACAACAATAGTTTTTGCATTTGTGAAATCCTCCGTGGATGCGGGGACGGGGCTAAAACCTAAATTGCCGTTTGCGCCCGGCTTCCGCCGCGATCCAAAAAAAACACCACCCAGTATCTCCGGGTGGTGTTCGATGCGAACCTAATATGCCTCAGGTCTTTTTCGCGGCCGGCTTCTTCGCGCCGTAGTAATGATTATAGGCCATACGCCGGTTGACGTTGTTGTCCATGTCCCATTTCACCGTGCGTGCGGCGAATGCCTTTTGCGATGCGACGATTTCCTTGAACATGGGGTTTTCCGCGGATTTCTTGTCGACCACCCGGTCGTAAACCACCAGCTGCTCCTGCAGGATCGGGTCCGGCGTCTTGTAAAACTTGACTTTCTCCTTGGTCTGCAGCTCGACATAATCCTTGGAGTAGCGGTCGATCGCCTTCCACGACATTTCCGCCGACGCGGCGGACACGGCATTGGCGATGGTCGCCTTCAGCTTGGCCGGCAGGGCGTCGTACTTGGTCTTGTTGAACGTGATTTCGAACTGCTCCGCGTTCTGGTGGAAGCTTTGCAGCATGCATACCTTGGAGACGTCCGGAAAACCGAGCAGGCGGTCGGAGGTCATGTTGTTGAACTCGGCCGCATCGAGCAGGCCGCGGTCCATCGCCGGCACGATCTCGCCGCCCGGCAGTGCGTTCACCGCCGCGCCCATCGCCGTAAACACGTCGATCGAAATTCCGACCGTGCGGTACTTGAGGCCCTTCAGGTCGGCGGCCTTGGTGATCGGCTTCTTGAACCAGCCCAGCGGCTGCGTCGACATCGGGCCGTAGGGGAAGGACACCACATTGGCGCCGATCGACTGGTAGAGCTTCGCCAGCAGTTCCTTGCCGCCGCCCCAGTGGTGCCACGCGAGCAGCATATTCGCGTCCATGCCGTAGCCGGGCCCGGATCCCCACAAGGCAAGCGCATTCTGTTTGCCGTAGTGATACACCATCACGCCGTGGCCGCCGTCGAGCGTGCCTTTCGAAACCGCATCCAGCAGGTTGAACGCAGGCACCACCGCGCCCGCCGGCAGCACTTCGATTTTGAGGTCGCCGCCGGTCATGTCGTTCACGATCTTGGCGTAATCGAGGGCGTACTCGTGGAAAATATCCTTGGACGGCCAGGTGCTCTGCCAACGCATGTTGATCGGCCCCGTCTGGCCTTTTGCGATCATCGGGAAGCCCAGCGTCGCGGCGCCGGCCGTCGCCGCCGCGGCGCCGGTGAGAAACTTGCGGCGCGACAGCGGTTTGGTTTGCTCTTTGCTCATTGTCTGCTCCTTGGGAATAGTTTTATGCTTGACCTACGCTTTTGGAACGGGTTGGCCCTGAACTGCGCCTGACCGACGGAATATTCCATAATCCGGAATAGCTCCCCCGGCTACTCTATGAGACGGGCAAATGCTATACCTGCCGCCGCGAAATATCAATTGTTTGCGCTAGCGTCAATTAGGGAAACTACTAATATGTGGTACTCCGCTTAAGGTTCGTCGAGCATCCGAAGCGTCCACCACATTGCCACTTCCTTTGCATCATGCTACTTTAATTTATTCATATCACCGCGCACGTCGTGACCGATGCAGACACGCGCCTTTGCGTACGCGGCGGCGGTTGGAGCGGTGTATTTTTCATCTCTAAATTGGAGCAAGTTTCGAGGTGCGCAACCCAGCCAAAACACCAAATTCGCGGCGCAAGTTCCTAATCGGTGCGGAGACCACGGACGGCGTGGCCAAGATGTCGGCGCGCCGATCATACGTACCGGTACGGAAGCGCCAACACCCACATACAAGCTGCAAACCTCCTAGCACTGGAAAGGCGAGGCGCATATCCCCGGTTATGCCCGCGCTGGTCTGTTACTAACACCAACAAATAGCCGAGACACGAAGCTTTATCGGTTAGAAGAGCAGCGTATCGATACTTACCCTAATCGAATGAGCGTATGCGTCCCGTCAATATGCAGCGGGCGTGGGCACAGATTTCTTACAGCGTTCGGAACCAGAGCATCTACCGGGGATAACCACACCGACTGAACTTCCAGGGACTAACAGCAACGTCATTCAGCCAAAAGGGGGACTTATGTACTATCAAAGTTACAATCCGATGGGGAACGCGTTCCTTTCCACTCTCGTGGCGGCGGTTCCCATTTGTGTCCTTTTGTACTTCATTGCGCTGCATCCGCACCGTGACGCCCAGGGCGTGAGGCACCTGGGCATTTCCGCCCCGTACGCGGCCTTGTACGGCGTGTTCGCCGCCTTCCTTGTTTCCTGTGTCGCCTTTGGGATGCCCCTCGCTGCCGCCGCGTCGGCTTTCGTACTGGGCACCCTATCCGGATTCCTGGGGATCATTTGGATCATTCTAGGCGCGATGTTCCTGTACACGATGACAGTGGTGACCGGCAAGTTCGAGATCGTGAAGGAATCAATTATTCACATCTCCTTCGACCGGCGGCTGCAATGTGTGCTCATCGCCTTTTCTTTCGGGGCGATCATCGAGGGAACTTCGGGCTTCGGCACGCCGGTGGCCATCGCCGGCGCCGTGATGGTGGGACTGGGATTCAAACCCTTCCAGTCTGCCGTGCTGAATCTGCTCGCCAACACAGCACCAGTCGCCTGGGGCGCGATCGGCACCCCCATCGTGACGCTGGCCGCGGTTAGCGGCCTGGACCAGCTTACGCTCTCTACCATGGCCGGACATCAGCTGCCCTGGATCTCGATCCTGGTTCCGTTCTGGCTGGTGGCTATCTTCGTGAAAATGGAGGGTGGTAGTTGGAAAGAGGTGTTCGAGGTATGGCCCGCTACGCTGTGCGCGGGCGGGTCGTTCGCGCTGATGCAGTACTACGCCTCGGCGACTAATGAATTCCACCTGATGACCGACGTAGTATCGGGCGTCTTTTCCGTCATTTGTACCGCATTGTTCCTGCGTTTCGTCTGGCATCCCAAGACTCGTTTTCTGCTCAAATCGGAGCGCGAGGCGCTGGAGAAGGCGGGAAAATCCACGGCGACTGCCACTACTGACAGCAGCACCTGGAAGTACCAATACAGCGTCGCGGAAACAATCCACGCCTGGCTGCCGTGGGTCATCCTGATCATCTGCTGCGCGGCATGGGGCACGCCGCAATGGAAGACGTATCTGAACGGGCTGTTCTCTGGCATCAGCTTCAAGACGACGCTCCTGGGCTCACCATTTACCGGCACGCTGTCGCTGCCGGCATGGGACATGCCGGCGCTGCACAACCTGGTACAGCGCACCCCGCCGGTCGTCCTTGCCGGCGCCAAGCCCGAGGCGGCGCGCTTCATCATCAACTGGCTATCGGCCGCAGGGACCGGCGTATTCGTCGCCGCGCTACTGTCCGGCCTGGTTCTCAAGCTGAGCGCAGCGCAGTGGAAGGACGCGACTATTCGCACCGCACACCGCATGACGACGCCCGTGGTGGTCATCGGCTTGGTGCTGGGCCTGGGCTTCCTTACCCGCTACTCTGGCACGGACGCAGTCCTGGGGCTGGCCTTCACCGGCGCGGGCCCGCTGTATCCGTTCTTTGCGGCGTATCTGGGCTGGTTGGGCGTCTTCCTTACGGGGTCGGACACGGCATCCAACGCCTTGTTCGGCAGCCTGCAGCGCATCACCGCGCAGCAACTGCATCTGAATGAGATACTGGTCGTGGCAACCAATTCGACAGGCGGGGTCATGGGCAAAATGATCGATGCGCAGTCCATCATGGTCGCCTGCGCCGCCTGCTACGACGATCCGCACGAGCGCTCGCACGCGCTTGGACCGATATTCCGCAAGGTATTCTGGTACTCGATCGCCGGAGCCGCGGTAATCGGCGTGATTGCGATGCTGCAAGCCTATGTGTTCCCTGGCTCGATCCCGATACCACCACTACCCAAGTGAGGCTATGCACCGCTCCCTGAGCGCGATCGGCTCTCAGGGAGCATCGGAGGGGTAACGGGTGGACCGGGAAGGCGCCAGTAGCCTTGCTTGAGCCTATCGTCGGTGTCGTCGACGCACGCGATCACCGCAACGGCGCAGCGGCCGCGGCTGGCTGGCTCGATGCCTGCACATCGCCGCGCTCGGGTGTCGGCTGCCAGCCCAGCGTCAGCATCAGCACGGCGAAGCCGACCACATAGGCGAGCGTCACATGCCAGCCGCCCTTCACCCAGTTAGCGACCGATTTCGCTTCCGGGTACATGTTGGACAGCGCCACGCCGGCGCTGGAGCCGAACCAGATCATCGAGCCGCCGAATCCGACGGTATAGGCGAGCATGCCCCAGTCGAAGCCGCCCTGCTTCAGCGCGAGCGCGGTCAGCGGGATGTTGTCGAATACCGCGGAGATGAACCCCAGGCCGAAAGCCGAATGCCAGGACGCAGGCGGCAAGGCTTCCACCGGCATCATCGAAGCGCAGGTTACCAGCGACAGCAGGAAGATCGAACCCTTGGTCGCTTCCGGCAGCAGTTCCCAATCGGGCCTCCGCACCGGCACGCTCACCAGGATCGCGATCCACACCGCCACGCCGATAAACGGAAAGCGGTCCGAGATTTCGCTGTATTCGACGTTGACGATTACATTTGCGACGATGGCGCAGATGAGGATCAAGGCGACGATGCCGGCGCGCAGCCAGTCGATGCGGATATGGCTGTGCTCGTGCTTGATAATCGGAGAATACTTGTGCTGCTGCAGCGCCGCCGGGATGCCGCACACCACCAGCGCCACCGCCGCGGCGGCGTAAGCGTGGAACACCGCACTCGGGGCCACGCCGTGTATCCACATCATGGTAGTGGTGGTATCGCCAACCACGCTGCCCGAGCCGCCCGCGTTCGAAGCGGCGACGATGGCGGCGAGATAGCCCACATGCACCTTGGCGCGGAACAGCGTATGCGCCATCGCGCCGCCGATCAGCGCCGCAGCGATATTGTCGAGGAAGGACGACAGCACGAACACCATCACCAGCAGGATGAAACCGCCTTTCCAGTCGTGCGGCAGGAAGCGCGGCAGCACCGCCGGGATGTGCGTCTTCTCGAAATGGCGCGACAGCAGCGCGAAGCCGAGCAGCAGGCACAGCAGGTTGGTCAGGATCACCCATTCGTGACCGAAATGCGAGATCAGCCCCTGAATGCCGGGGCCGTCCTTGAACCCAGTGAACAGCACTTTGTAGATCGTGATCACTGCCAAGCCGGTCAGTCCCACGCGCAAAGTGTGGTTGTGAAACAGCGCCACCCCGAGCAGGGTCAGCGCAAACAGGATGAAATCGAGCGGAATGCCGAACACGGCCGGGCCGGTCGCAGCGTCGGCGGCGAATACGGGCCCGCTTGCGCCGAGCAAC
>JAJYXA010000504.1:750-5636 GCA_021791235.1 Pseudomonadota bacterium | reverse complement strand
AAGATCATCAGCGCGGTGCCGCGCAGCGGCTTGAACTGCACCAGGTTCAGGTTGGTGGGCACCACCAGGTTGCGGATGAACTCGCTGTATTTCGACACCCGCACCGGGCCGACCGAGATTTCCACCCCGCGCCGCAGGAAGTTGTAGAGACCGATCCGCAGCAGACGCGCAAAACGCTCGTTGATGATCTCGAGCGTCGGCATGCGGCCGCGCACGATACGTTCCTGCGTGGCCAGGTTGTAGGAACGTACTTCCGAGGGGTCGTTCGATTCGGCCGGCGCCTCGTCGACTTCGCCGGTCACGCCCTTCAGCAGCGCGTCGACTTCATCCTGCGAGAGAAAATTGTCGGCCATAAACGTTTACTGGATCACGAATGAGGTGAACAGGACGTCGTCGACCTGCTGGGGTTGACCCTGGGGATAAAACGGCTGCCTGATCTGCTCCCGGATTTCCTGCGCGAGTTTTTCCTTGTCCTCCGCGGTGGCCAGCTCCTCGGCATGCTTGCTGGAAAGGAGCGTCAGAAGGCGGCTGCGGACGCGCGGCATGTGCAGCTTGATGGCGTCCACCTGGACCGGGTCGGCCACCTGCAGCGTGATGTCGATCTGCAGATACTGCTCGCCGTCCTGAAGATTGACGGTGAAGGTTTCGAACGGCAGGAAAACCGGCGCCTTCGCCGGTTCGGCCTTCGCTTCCTTGTGGGCGTCGCCGCCCCGGGTGAAATACCAGGCGGCCGCGCCGCCGCCCAGCAGGACCACGAGCGTGCCGAGGATGACGAACAGTTTTTTCTTCGACTTCCCGGCGGGAGCGGCTTCCGCAGCCTCGTCAATTTCGACAGGTTCGGCAGGTTTGGCCATCGATGCGGTTCCTCTACAGGGAAAGTGTTGTGCGGATGCTCGTCATTATTGAAAGAAACACGCGCCTTCGATGCCGCAAACAGAGGGGGAAAAGGGACGCATCTCTTGCAAAGCAGGGGGACGGACCGCGTCAGGCGAAGGTGTCGATCAGGCCCCGTCCGGATCGCTGGACAGGCGCATGAACGGTCTGCGGACCGGCCGCGACAGCCTCGTCAGCGCCGGGGAACGGCGTTGCGGCCCGCTGCGCCTGGCGGCCCGACGCGTCGTTCTGCTGCGGCGTATCCGCGCTCACCGTCGCCTGCCCCAGCTGGATGCCCGCCTCGTTCATCATTTCCCGCAGCCTGGGGAAGGCGGCTTCCAGCGCCTGGCGGACTTCGGGCTGGGCCGAGAAAAAACTGGCCGTGGCCTGCTCGTTCGACACGTTCAACACGACCTGCAGCGGGCCCAGATGGGGCGGATTGAGCGTGAGCGTGGCCGATTGCTGGGTGTTTGACGCCATCCACACGATTTTTTCGCCCAGCGCCTGGCCCCAGGCTGTGGTGCCCAGGATGGGCGTCAGTCGGGGCGGCGCAATCTCGCCCGGCGTGGACAGGGTGTCGAGCGGCGCATGCGTGGCCGGGCGCATGGCGGGATTGCTCATGAGATCCGACAGAAACTCCCCGGTTTTCTGCACCTCGGCCTGCCGCGCGGTTGCCAGCTGGCTCGTGAACGCGGCGGCTGTCGAGGTCGGCTGTATGGCGGACTCGCCGGACAGGGCCGGGTCGATTTTCTGGCGGCCGCGGCCGCTGTCGGCGAATGGCCCGGCTTGCGCCGCCAGCGGTGCGCGGCCTTTGGGGGCACTCTGGAAGGGCAGCGTGGTGGCGGCCAAGGTGGACGCGGGGGCTCCTTCTGCGGCGACACGGTCTGTTCCGGCCGCTTCCGGCTTCAGCTGACCCGTGGGGATCACCAGTCCCTGCAGGGCCTCGGGCACCGGGGCGGCATCCTTCGCCTGGGCCGCACCCTGCGGATCGCGTGCGGATTCGCCGCTCTCCGTGGCGCGCGCGGTGGAGGCCGCGCCGGCTTCTGCCGTGCCGCCGGTCTGGTTTTCGGTGTCCTGTCCGGCTTCGGTTCCGGTTTCGGTGTCCTGTCTGGTTTCGTCGCTTTTGCGGCTCTGCGCGATTTCATTCGACAGCACCTGGCTGAACGGGACCTCCGGCGCGGTGGAATCCGCCTGCTTGCCGGCCTGGGGCGGGGCCTGAACGGCATTGCCCGGATTGAGATTCACGGGAATTGCGTTCACGCTAAATTCCTCACCGCAGGGATATGTCCCTGCGGGACATGTCTCTGTGGTTCAAATGCGGTTTTCAGGTTCATGGTGGTGTGTCCTGTCTGGTTTCAGGAAGGGGTGCGTTTGTAGAGCGCGCGCCGGGCGGCGTGTTCGTCGTTCTGCTTCTGGTCCAGCCACAGCTCGCGGCGCGCGGTTTCCTTGCCGGCGCGGTCGGCCAGCGTGACGAAGGACATTTTCTTCTGCTCGCAGGCCTGCCAGGCGGCGCGCGCCTGGGCAATCCGCCGCTTGACGTCGGCGACGACTTTCTGCTGGCCGGCGATGGCGTGCTCGAGCTTGTGCATGAAGACCTGGAAGTTGTTGAAGTGCGTGGTGCTGATGCCGCTGGTCAGACTGGTCTGGCAGCGCGCGGCATAGTCGTCGCGATACTGCATCAGCAGTTCGAGCTTCTGTTCCGCCTCCTCGCCGGCGCGCAACGCGGCGCCCAACAGCTTGGCAGCCTCGTCGGTTTCCTTGTTCGCGAGCTCGATCAGGGTATGAAGTGCGGAGGGGGTCGCCATTGAATGTGTCTATCGTCCGGTGATGATTAATTGAACAGGGCTTCGAGCTCGGTCAGGCTTTCACGGGCATTCGAGCGTTCGGAAATGTTCTGCTGGAGAAAGGCCTCGAAGGCGGTCTGCAGGCGGATGGCTTCGTCCAGCAGCGGGTCGGTGCCGGCGGCATAGGCGCCGACGTTGATGAGGTCGCGGCTGCGCTCGTAGCGCGAATAGAGCTTCTTCAGGCGCCGCGCGAGCTGCTGGTGTTCCGGCGTGGTGATGTTCTGCATCACGCGGCTGATCGACTGTTCGATGTTGATGGCGGGGTAGTGCCCGCTCTCGGCCAGCGCGCGATCCAGCACGATGTGGCCGTCGAGAATGGCGCGCGCGGCATCGGCAATCGGGTCCTGCTGGTCGTCGCCCTCGGTGAGCACGGTGTAGAAGGCGGTGATCGAGCCGCCGCCCGGCTTGCCGTTGCCGGTGCGCTCGACCAGCGCCGGCAGCTTGGCGAACACCGAAGGCGGATAGCCCTTGGTGGCCGGCGGCTCGCCGATCGCCAGCGCGATTTCGCGCTGCGCCATCGCATAGCGGGTGAGCGAATCCATGATCAGCAGCGCGTTTTTGCCCTGGTCGCGAAAATGCTCGGCGATCGAGGTGGCATACGCCGCGCCCTGCATCCGCATCAGCGGCGGCGTGTCGGCCGGCGCCGCCACCACGACGGCGCGCGCCAGGCCTTCCGCGCCGAGAATCTGCTCGATGAATTCCTTGACTTCGCGGCCGCGTTCGCCGATCAGGCCGACCACGATCACGTCCGCGCTGGTGTAGCGCGCCATCATCCCCAGGAGCACGCTCTTGCCGACGCCGGAACCGGCGAACAGGCCCATGCGCTGGCCGCGCCCCACCGTCAGCATGCTGTTGATGGCGCGCACGCCGACGTCGAGGATGTCGGTGATCGGGGCGCGCGACAGCGGGTTGGCGGCGCGGGTGTTGAGCGGCGCGGTGGCGCCGGTCTGTACCGGGCCGAGGCCGTCGAGCGGGCGGCCGCTGCTGTCGAGCACCCGGCCCAGCAGGGCGTCGCCGACCGGCAGGTGGCGCGTGCGGTCGCTCGGGCGGCGGCGCGGATGGTTCACCTGGCCCAGGCCGGGCAGGGTGGGAATCACTTCCACCGGAAACACGCGGGCGCCGGGTACGATGCCCTCGACGTCGCTTTGCGGCATGAGATAGAGATGCTCGCCGGCGAAGCCCACCACTTCGGCTTCCAGCTGCGAGCCGTTCGGCAGCGGCACGGTGCAGGCGCTGCCGACCGGCAGTTTCAGCCCGACCGCTTCCATCACCAGCCCGGCCACACGGGTGACGCGCCCCGACACCTGCATCGGCTCGGCGATGGCAAGCAGTTCGCTGCAATCCTGCAGGTAGGCTTTCCAGCGGGCGCTGTGCGGCTGGGTATTCATCAGTCTGCGAGCCAGTCCGATTGCTTGCTCAGCGCGGCGGTCAGGCGTTGCCAGCGGGTGGTCAGGGAGGCGTCGATCTGGTTGCTGGCGGTTTCCACGCGGCAGCTGCCATGTTCAATCTGCGCGTCGTCGGCCAGCTGCCAGCCCATTTTCGTCAGTTCGTCGCCGATCCGGTCCCTGACCAGAACGGCATCGTCCGGATTCAGGAACAGCAGGGCGGGCTGGTGCAGCGCCGGCAGGTAGCGCACCGCTTCCCTGACGATGGGGATGACCAGTTCGGGGCGGATCGCCAGCGCCGATTTCAACAGCGCGCGGGCAAGGTCGATCGACAGATCGAGGACCTGCTGCGAGATGGTTTCATCGGCCTTGCCGACTTCCGTCGAGAAGGTGTCGGCCAGGCTGCGCAATCTGGCGGCTTCGCGGGCCGCTTCCTCGCGTCCGGCGGCGAGCCCCTCGGCATGACCGGCGTGATAGCCCTCCTGCCTTGCCTGCTCCTGGATTGCGGTGATCTGCTCGATCGTCGGCAGGACGACGGCGGTGCGACCGGCATTTTTCGCCGGATGCGGCTCCGCGTCGAAGCTGGTCATCTCCCATGGCTGGAAGGCCGTCTGCTCCAGGCTGGAAATGACGTTAGACATACTGTTCCTCGCCCTTCGCTCCCAGCGAGATCTGGCCTTCGTCGGCCAGACGGCGGACGATCATCAGGATTTCCTTCTGCTGCGCCTCGACCTCGGACAGCCGTACCGGGCCCTTGGATTCCAGATCTTCCCGCATCATTTCG
>JAJYXA010000504.1:0-740 GCA_021791235.1 Pseudomonadota bacterium | reverse complement strand
AAGATTTTCTCGCGCATGTCTTCCGAGGCGCCCTTGAGCGCAATGATGAGCGAATCGGACTGCACTTCGCGCAGCAGCAGCTGGATGCCGCGGTCCTCGATGTCCATGATGTTCTCGAACACGAACATCTCGTCCATGATCTTCTGCGCCATCTCGGGATCGTAGCTTTTCAGGTATTCCATGGCGGACGACTCGTTGTCGCCGCCCATGAAATTGAGGATGTCGGCCGCCGCGCGGGTGCCGCCCATCGGCTGCTTTTTCAGCACGTCGCTGCCGGACAGCAGCTTGGTCAGCACGTCGTTCAGCTCGCGCAGCGCGGCCGGCTGCACGCCGGAGAGCGTGGCGATGCGCAGCAGCACGTCGTTGCGCAGGCGTTCGGTGAAGCAGTTCAGGACTTCGCAGGCCTGGTCGCGTTCCAGATGCACCAGGATGGTTGCGATGGTCTGCGGATGCTCGTTGTGGATCAGGTCGGCCACCGATTCGGCGTCCATCCATTTCAGGCTTTCGATGCCGCTGGCATCGCCGCCGCCGCCGAGAATCCGGTTCAGCAGCGACGAGGCCTTGTCGTCGCCCAGCGCACGGGTGAGAACCGTGCGGATATAGTCGTTGGAATCCAGGCCCAGCGAGGAATTCAGGTCCGCCACGTTGTTGAAGTCCTCCAGCACGTTCTCCACCTCCTCCTGGGGGATGGCCTTCATGCTGGTCATCGCTTCGCCCCGCTTCTGCACATCGCGCGGGCC
>JAJYXA010000078.1 GCA_021791235.1 Pseudomonadota bacterium | reverse complement strand
CCCATGCGCCGCCCGGCGCGCCGCGCGATCTGCGGGGCCTGGCGGCGCGCCTGGGGCTGGAGGATCATCTTGAATCCACCGAAGCCGCCGCCCGGACGCTGCTGGCGCAGCCGCACCTGGCCCGCTTCTTCGATCCCGCGCAATACCGGCGCGCCCACAACGAATGGTCGTTGCTGGACGGCAGCGGCCGCCTGCAGCGGCTCGACCGCGTGGTGGAATTCGACGACGCGGTGTGGCTGATCGACTACAAGACCGGCGACGACAGCCGCGCGCTGTCCGATGCCCAGCTGGCCGAGCGCCATCGCGCCCAGTTGGCCGGCTATCGGTCCCTGCTCGCCGAACTCTATGCCGGCAAGCCGGTGCGCGCCGCGCTGCTGCTGGCCGACGGCCGGCTGATTCAAATGGAGACCTGAACGTGCCCGACAAGCCCTTTTCCGAATCCTGCGTGCAGAACCGCGACCCGATCCTGGCGGTGCTGCGCGAGTGGTTTGCCGACCGCAGCCGGGTGCTGGAAATCGGCAGCGGCACCGGCCAGCACGCGGTGTATTTCGGCGCCGAACTGCCGCACCTCGTCTGGCAGACCGCCGACGTGCCGCAGCATCACGCGGGCATCCGCCTATGGCTCGCCGAGGCGGCGCTGCCGAACGTCCTCCCGCCGCTGGCACTCGACGTCAACGACGCGTCCTGGCGCAGCGGCCGCTACGACGCGGTGTTTTCGGCCAACACCCTGCACATCATGGGCTGGCCCGAGGTGGAACGCTTCTTCGCGGGCGTGGGCGAGGTGCTCGAGCCCGGCGGCGTGCTGGCGGTGTACGGCCCGTTCAACACCAACGGCGCCTACACCTCGGACAGCAACGCCCGCTTCGACGCCTGGCTGAAGGCACGCGACCCGGCCTCCGGGGTGCGCGACTTCGTGGCGGTGGACGTGCTGGCGCGCGCCCAGGGTCTGGTGCTGCAACAGGACATCGCCATGCCCGCCAACAACCGCACCCTGGTGTGGCGCATGGCTTAGAACGAATTTACCCCGATACCCGCTTTGCCTGGCGGGCGGCTTTGCTATAACGAAACCATCGTGACGCAGAGGTAAAGCGCATGCGCATCGCAGAACTGATCCAACGCTGGAGCAAGGAGGGACATGCACGCACGGATGTGCGTGCCTACGCCGTCCATTTGCCGCTGCGCGACGCCGCCCGTGTTGAGGCCCTGCACGTGATGTATCCCGGCCGCAGCGACTCCCAGTTGATGGCCGACCTGATCCGCGCCGCGCTGGACGAGCTTGAGGTGGCCATGCCCTACATCCCGGGCAATCGCATCATTGCCGAAGACGACTACGGCGACCCGATCTACGAAGACCTTGGGCCCACGCCGCAGTTTTACTCGCTGTCGCACGAGATCCTGCGCAAGCTGGCCACCGTCCCGGCGGAAAAATAGCTGTCGAATTAATTTACATTTCACCCCACGCCCTTCGCGGAAGGGCATGGCAGTCTGTTGTTTTTGCTGGACTTTATCTCACTGGCACAGGCATTGCTGAGTTGGCCGGTACAACCACTCCAAAGCGGACATCATGTACCTCGGCCCGGCTTTTCTCTTTGCCGCATTTGCCAGCCTGTTCTACGTGCCTGGCTTTCTCGACATGCCGCTCGGCATGCTCACGCCGCGCCAGTTCGTTTCGCAGCTGCTGTTCTCCGTGTTCGCGCTGATTTCACTTGCCGCGCTGGCGCGCTCGATCGAACTCGATCCGGTGTGGCCGTGGCGGCCCGGATTCCGCCGCGCGATGAACTGGCTGCTGGGACGCACGCGGTAAAACTCCCGCCCGCCCTGCCGGCGTCCGGCATATAAAATAGCGGCTTTCCGTTCCGGTCTGCCGCCATGCCCGTCAACCTCACCGCCCCCGATCCCGCCTCCCTGCTGCCGGTTGCCGGCGTCCGCCTCGGCATCGCCTCCGCCGGCATCAAGAAACCCGGACGGCGCGACATCACCCTGATCGAACTCGCGCCCGGCAGCCGCGTGGCGGGCGTATTCACGCAGAACCGCTTCTGCGCCGCGCCGGTGACGGTCTGCAGGGCACACCTCGCCGGCGGCGAGATCCGCGCGCTGGTGATCAACACCGGCAACGCCAACGCCGGCACCGGCGAGGAAGGCCTGAATCGCGCGCGCCGGACCTGCGAAGCGGTGGCGGAGCTGTTCGGCGTCAAGGCCGGGCAGGTGCTGCCGTTTTCCACCGGCGTGATCCTGGAGCCGCTGCCGATCGACAAGATCCTGCCCGCGCTGCCCGCCGCGCGGGCCGACCTTTCGCCCGACCACTGGTCGGAAGCCGCGCACGCGATCATGACCACCGACATCGTTGCCAAGGGCGCCTCGCGCCGGGCGCAGATCGGCGGCAGGGCCGTGACGGTGACCGGCATCGCCAAGGGTTCCGGCATGATCCACCCCAACATGGCGACCATGCTCGGCTACGTGGCGACCGACGCCGCGATCGCGCCCGCCCTGATGCGGCAACTGGTAAAGGAGGTCGCCGACGTCTCGTTCAACTGCGTCACCGTCGACGGCGACACCTCGACCAACGACAGCTTCATCCTCGTCGCCACCGGGCAGGCCGGCAACGCCGAAATCGGCGACGCCGCCAGCGCCGACTACGCCGCGCTGAAAGCCGCTTTATGCGAAGTCGCCATCGCGCTCGCGCAGGCGATGGCGCGCGACGGCGAGGGCGCGACCAAGTTCATGACCATCGAAGTCGAAGGCGGCCGCGACCGCGCCGAATGCAAGCAGATCGCCTACGCCATCGCGCGCTCCCCGCTGGTCAAGACCGCGTTTTTCGCCAGCGACCCCAACCTCGGCCGCATCCTCGCCGCCATCGGCTACGCAGGGGTAATGGACCTCGACGTGAACGCGCTGAAGGTGTATCTGGGCGACGTGCTCGTCGCCGAAAACGGCGGCCGCGCCGCGAGCTACACCGAAGCCCGGGGCGCGGCGGTGATGAAGGAAGCCGAAATCACCGTGCGCGTGGCGCTGAATCGCGGCAACGCGAACGCCACGGTGTGGACCTGCGATTTTTCGTACGACTATGTGAAGATCAATGCCGAATACCGCACTTGAAACCCTGTTCGAGCGCCTGCTCGACCGGCTCGATGCGCCCACCGCCGCGCCGGACTGGAAAGCCGTGCGCGCGGCGCGCTGGTCGGCGCAGGCGGGCGGCCTGAAGCCCATCCTGCATCCGCAGCGGGTGGCCTTGCGCGACCTCTTGGCGATCGACGAGCAGAAGCAGCGGGTGGACGCCAACACACGCCAGTTCGTCGCCGGCAAGCCCGCCAACAACGTGCTGCTCACCGGCGCGCGCGGCTGCGGCAAGTCCTCGCTGGTGAAGGCGGTGCACGCGAAATACGCTTCGCGCGGCCTGCGGCTGATCGAGGTCGACAAGGCGGGGCTGCCCAGCCTGCCCGACCTGTTCGACCTGCTGGCGGACGCCGACTACCGCTTCATCGTCTTCATCGACGACCTCAGCTTCGCCGAGCACGAGCCGGGCTACGCCAGCCTGAAGGCCGCGCTCGACGGCTCGCTGGCCGGGCCCTCCGACAACGTGCTGATCTACGCCACCAGCAACCGCCGCCACCTGATGCCGGAATACATGGCCGAGAACCTGGAAACGAAACATTTGGGCGGCGAAGTGCATCCGGGCGAGGCGACCGAGGAAAAAATCTCGCTGTCCGACCGCTTCGGGCTGTGGGTGCCGTTCCACGGCATGGATCAGGACACCTACCTCGACATTGCGCGCCACTGGGCGGCCAGCCTCGGCGCGCCGCCGGACGACGGCTTCGAGCGCGCCGCGCTGCAGTGGTCGCTTGGCCGCGGCGCACGCAACGGGCGGGTGGCGTGGCAGTTCGCGCGCGACTGGGCGGGGAAACAATGAGCCCTCAAAGCGTCGGCGGCTTCGCGACCCTCTCCCCAACCCTCCCCCCAAATGGGGGAGGAGGCGAACGTGATGCCCAAACCGATTTAATCGAAGTAGTCGCGGCGGGACTCACCCAGCCCGACGGCCGTGTGCTGCTGGCGCAGCGGCCGCCGGGCAAGCGCTACGCAGGCTACTGGGAATTTCCCGGCGGCAAGGTGGAAGCGGGCGAATCGCTGGAAGCGGCGCTGGCGCGCGAGCTGCACGAAGAGCTCGGCATCGTCGTCAGCCGCCCCTGCCGCTGGATCACCCGGGTGTTCGACTACCCGCACGCCACGGTGCGGCTGAACTTCTTCCGCGTGTTCGAGTGGCAAGGCGTGCCGCATCCGCACGAGGGACAGGTCTTTTCCTGGCAGCGGCCCGACGCGGTCGAGGTGACGCCGCTCCTGCCGGCCAATTTCCCGATCCTGAAGGCGCTGTCGCTGCCGCCGCTGCTGGGGATTTCGCACGCCGAATCGCTCGGCGTGGACACTTTCCTCGCGCGGCTGGACGTGGCCCTTCACAACGGCCTGCGGCTGATCCAGCTGCGCGACAAGACGCTGCCGGAGGACGTTCGCCTGGACCTCGCGCGCGAGACTGTGCGCCGCGCCCAGCGGCACGGCGCGCGCGTGCTGGTCAACGGCAGCCCGGACCTGGCGCGCGCCGCCGGCGCCGACGGCGTGCATCTCGATTCGTCCGCCGCCGCCCAGCTGACGGAGCGCCCTGCCTGTGACTGGGTGGGCGTGTCGTGCCACGGCGCTGCCGAACTGGCGCACGCCGCCGCGATCGGGGCCGATTTCGCGCTGCTGTCGCCGGTGCTGCCCACGCCCACCCACCCGGGCGCGGCCACGCTCGGCTGGGAGACGTTCTCCGCGCTCGCCGCCGTCAGCCCGATTCCGGTCTACGGCCTCGGCGGGCTGGGACGCGACGACGTGGCGCTGGCGCAGTCGCACGGCGCGCACGGCGTGGCGCTGCTGCGGGGAGCGTGGACATGAAGCGGATTCTGCGCCAAGACCGCCCGCAGGGCGAGCGTCTGGCGGCGCACCCCATGCGGATGCTGGCGCCCCTGCTGCTGGTCATCGCGCTGGCGGCAATCGCCGTAGCCGGATACTGGCTGAAGCGCCCGGCCGAGGCGGTGGCGGTGAGCTGCGCCGACCCGCTGGCGGGCTGCGGCTTCAGCCATCGCGGCACGCCGGCACGCGTGCGCTTTTCCAGGCAGCCGGTGCCGCTGGAAGCCTTCGAACTCACTGTCACCGCGCCCAATGCCGCCAAAATCAGCGCGGAATTCCAGATGGCCGGCATGGACATGGGCTTCAACCGCTATGACCTGCGACCGGTCGCCGACGGCGCGTTTGCCTCGAACGTGACCCTGCCGGTATGCGTCAGCGGACGCCGCGACTGGGTGCTCACCCTCGACTTGGACGGCTCGCGCTACGCGCTGCCTTTCAGCACCCACTGAAAACTGCCGTACATCAAAGCGTCACAGATGAGACATATAATCCTAAAATTGCATTTGAACCACAGAGACACAGAGGAAAAAAACAAAGACTTACATCGTGATACCCAGTCACCTATCGGGTGAGTGGCCAAGTGCGGTAGCTTATTGATTTCTTGTCTTTCTCTGTGGTGAGGAATTTATGATGATTGGAAAGTATTTTTGAGAGATCGATACGATGCCAACCGAACACACCTACAAGCAGTTTGACGCCGAACTCGAGGCCGTGCGCGCCAGCGTGCTGA
>JAJYXA010000006.1 GCA_021791235.1 Pseudomonadota bacterium | reverse complement strand
TCGGGCCACCTGCGCCGCCGGTAGTATTCGTCAAGACGGTACCGGTCGGTGTCGTCGAAGCATTGATGCCACCGCCGCCATTGACGGCGGTAGGTGCCGCAACAGGGGCTGTACCTAACTGATTAACCGGAGTCCCGGCTCCATTGTTCTGGATGATCACCTGTCCCCAGGCGACGCTTGAGGCAAGAGCCAGGCCCGCGATTGCAAGCAGCCTTGCCGACTTGTTCCATTTCATCTCGTTCTCCTCTTTAGTTGAAAATCAATCGAAGCTCGGTGCTGCAGACCCATTCAAGCTTGAGCCTCATTTAGCAGGGTTCATGCCAAGTGATTCATTGCCGGAACGATGCCCACGCCGTCGCCCCTGCCGGGGCGGCGGCACGGGCTTTCGGGCGGGAGACTTGAGGGCGGTTGGGACGGGGTGGCGGCGGATCGTTTTCCTTGCGGCGCGGACATATTCCAGAATCCTGGAGCGTGCTTTTCAGATTCCTGGAAAATTCCGGCTCGCGCTGGGCGCATGAACCGGCGACTCATTCGCCAGCGGGGATGAACAGCGGGCATGCCCGGTGGATGCGCCAGCCTGCTCCCCTGGCGCGGCACTTGCGTCGTACTTTGCTTTTTGTTCAATGCCGCTATCGTGCCACGGGCACTTTCTTTCGATGGCGATACCCGGACGGGGTTGCGGCGCCCAGACAACATGACCCTGAACACAAAAATACTCCGGTTTTTCTTCCTGCTGATGGGGGTTGTGCTATTGGTGGTGCTCGCCGTCGGGCTCTACACGCTGCGGGAATTCTCCTTTTACACCGCCGAGCGCCACGCCCGCTCGGTGGCGGAAACGGTCAAGGAGAGCCTCACCGAAAGCATGGTCAATGGCACGATAGCCAAACGCCAGCAATTCCTGGAGCGCCTCAAGGACGTGCCCGGCGTCGAGGGAGTACGGGTGATTCGCGGGCTTGCCGTCGAAAATCAGTTCGGCCCGGGTCTCATCATGGAACACTCCGAGGACGAGGCGGAGGCCAATGTCCTGGCGTGCGGCCAACCGGCTTTCAAAGCCATCGAGAAGAACGGCACGATGGTGTTTCGCGCCATCATCCCTTATATCGCCACCGACACCGGCACGCCCAACTGCCTGCAGTGCCATGCCGTCAGCCGGGGGACCGTGCTCGGCGCCATTGCCATCGATATTCCCCTTGACGGTGTCAGGCGGCAGGCGATCACCGCAGTTTCCCTGCTGGGCTTGTTCATGTTTCTCACCGCCCTGCTGGCGCTGCTCTTGCTGCGGCGGCTGCTGCAACCGCTGGTTGAAACCGCCGCCGCCGTGAAGGACGTGGTAGCCCAGGCGGTCGGAGGCGTTTTTAGCGGGCGCATCGAACGGCGCACGTCCGACGAACTGGGCGAGATCGCCAGCCAGCTCAACCGGCTGATGGAATTCCTCGACGAGGGGATCACCACCATCGGCCGTCGCGTCGGTGAATTGATGGGTTACAGTCAAGGCCGCCAGAATGTTGCGAACCAATTCGTCACCACCACCGAGATGGTGGAAGGCCTGGTCGAAGCGTCGCACTTCAAGCAGGCGATAGAGGAAGACCAGAGCAAGCGGGAAGTCTATCAGCGCCTGGCGCGTGTACTCGGCGGCAAATACGACTTCCACCATTTCTCCATCTACGAGGTGGCCACGAGCAAGAACCACATCACGCCGATCGTGCTTGACGGCGCGCTCGACGCGGCCTGCCGCTGGTGCGACCCGCAAATCCTGATCGATGCCAATGCCTGCCGGGTGAGACGCACCGGCCATGAAGTCAACGCGGTGGACTTCCCCGATATCTGCACCATGTTCCGTGACGGCGGCGAAGGAGAAACCCACATCTGCCTGCCGATCACCCAGTCCGGTTCCGTCGGCTGCGTGGTACAGATGGTTTTCCCTGCCGAGCATGGGCAACTCGCCAGGCTGATGATCCCGTTCATCGCCGTCTATCTGCGCGAAGCCGCGCCGGTGCTCGAAGCCAAACGGCTGATGGAGCACCTGCGGGAGAACTCCTTGCGCGACCCCATGACCGGGCTGTACAACCGGCGCTTCCTGGAGGAATACGTCGCCACCCTGATTGCTTTCAGTCAACGCCGGAAAAGCGTTTTTTCCGTGCTCATGCTCGACCTGGATTACTTCAAGCAGGTCAATGACAGCTTCGGCCACGAAGCCGGCGACAAGGTGCTCAAGACCCTGGCTGAAACCCTGGCCAATAGTGCGCGGACATCGGACATGGTGATTCGCTACGGCGGCGAGGAATTCCTGATCATCCTGATGGACACGAGTGCCGAGGATGCCGCAATAATCGCCGAGAAAATTCGTGTCAAGGTCGAGGAAACCAAGATTGCCCTGCCCGGCACGGTGCTGCAGAAGACCATTTCCATCGGCATATCCGAGTTTCCCTCGGATGCCGACAGTTTCTGGCAGGTGGTCAAATATGCCGACGTCGCCCTCTACGAAGCCAAGAAGACCGGCCGCAACCGCGTCGTCCGCTTCCTCCCCATGATGTGGCAAGAAGACGAAAAATACTAGGGTCAGTCATGTTGAAACGCGAAACCCTAGGTCGGCATTCATGCCGACATGTCCCACAGGGACTTCCTCCGGTCGTCGGGCTTCAGCCCGACTTACAATGGCGCTAGGAATTGCAGAGCACCACACTGGTAGTTGTCACCGGGAGCTGAGACCTGGTGGCAGCCCAGAACACTTGGGCCGCGGAGCTGGGTATTGGTGCCCGACTATTCACATCCCCCGTCCTGGTCGCAGTGCCGTTGACGGTATTGCCCTGCGATGACAGGGCTGCCTGAATATCGTACCGTGACTTGAAGGGACCGCTACGGAAGCGGACGGAAGACGTCGATTTTCCGGTAACCCTGATCGAGGAAATAGATGCTGCCATCCGCGTCGATGGCGATGCCCGAGGGCAGCAGGTAGCTCAAGGGTCCGCCATCCTCGCCATGGCCGCCGACGGCGAACAGGAAGGCGCCGCGCGCATCGAAGACCTGGAAATTGCCGAGCAGGGCATCCACCACATAGACCTCGCCCGCCGCGTCTGCGGCGATCGCCTTGGGCCGCCCGAACTGACCTGGCCGGGTGCCGACCGTGCCGAAGCTGCGCAAATATTTTCCCTGGTGATCGAAGATCTGGACCCGGAAGTTGCCGCTGTCGGTGACGTAAAGTTGCCCGCCGCTGCCCACCGCCAGGTCGTAGGGCGTGTTGAACTCGCCCGGCCCCGAACCGCGCTCGCCGAAATCGAAGAGATGCCTGCCGTCGCGCGCAGCGAATACCCGCACCCGAGCTTCACCCTTGCCCCCCTCGCCGCTGTCGATGGCGTATATCCGCTCGCCATCCGGATCTGCGGTCACGCTGAAGAGATGCGTGAACCACTGCGGGCCGCCGATGCTGCGCTGATATTGTCCTTGCTCGTCAAACACCAGGACGGCATTGGCGCCGGCATCGGCGACGAAGAGCCGGCCGGCCGCCCGGTCGATGCTCAAGCCCAGCGGTTTTTGCAGCGTGCCGGGACCGGCTGCGCCGATGTGGTAGTAGCGGCGTCCGGGAATATCGAAGACATCGATCTGGCGTTCGGCAAGATCGGACACGAACACCCGCCCGCGATCGACGGCGAGTGCATGGGGGCTGGCCAGCCCGGGGCCGGTGCCCTGGTGATCGTGGTGCAGGAATTTTCGCAAGGCGGCGCCTTCCGCCTGCCCGAGCACGTCCTTGGCGCCGTAGAGCGTGCGCTCGAAGCGGAATCGCGCCGCCGCCGGCGGCGCCGGGAACACCGGTTGCACCGCGGCCGCGGTTCGTTCCGGTTCGCTGGGCGCGACCGCGCAGCCGGCCAGGGCGAATACGGCGCCTGCCGCCAATGCGCGCAGCACGACACGCTTGAGGGAGATAAGTCCGTCATCGCGACTGCCGCGGCCTGCGGCCTCGCAGTGACGGCAGCGAGGCGATCTGAGCTTGCCGCGCTTCGCTCGCAACGACGAGTAATCCGAGGGTTCATGGAAAGCCCCGAAAGGGCGTGACGATCCACAGTCGGCTGAATCTGTGAGTTTGCTGGATTGCTTCGCTGCGCTCGCAATGACGAAATTGTACTTGCTTGGTATCCCCTTAACATTGCCAGGTATCGCCATGCCAGCCCTCATCCTCAAAAATATCGTGAATAGATTGTCTAAGCTTCAATGACCTTGTCAAAACCCGCCGGTTTGACTCGGCATATATTTATGATTATATTTTAGAACAATGTGCTTGACGTCAGGCACGATGCGCTCCAACATCCGCAAGTCCGATTGCCAGGGTGGGTCGCGGGATCGAACATGACTTCGAACAAGAACAAGGTCGAACTGCCGATTTTTTTCCATCTCAAGTGGCTGGCGAAGATCGCCCTGAGCGTCGCTGCGCTGGCCGGCATCGGTCTGTTCCTAACCTTGTTCCTGATCACCGACGGCAAGGGCGCGAGATATGGCCGGATCATCCTCACCAACAACTTGACGCATCAGAATCTGGGGCCGGCGATACTGGTGTTTGCGCTGGCGATGGTGCTCATCGCCAGCGTCGTCACCTGGTTGATTTCGCTCTATAGCAGTTTTCGCATCGCCGGACCCCTGTTCCGGTTTTCCCAAAACCTGAAAAATGCCATTGAACACCCCTTGGCCGTGCCCATGACGATCCGCAAGACCGACATGCTCCAGCGCGAGTGGCAGGAATTCGAAGCGAGTCTGGCGACGCTGGGCGAACATTACCACTGTCTGAGAACGGCGCTGGAGCAGGCCAAACTGACGCTGTCAGCGGATGCCGAGTCCGGCCCGTCGGCGTTGCATGAGGCCGTCACCCGACTGAGGGAGACCGAGCGCCTTGTTCAGCTTTAGAGGTTTCCTGATCGGCGGCATCGGTGTCCTGGTGATCGGTGTGATTTCATGGGGGGTTCTTGCCGACTTCGGCGCCAAGCCGCACCTGGCGGGAATCAGTTGCGGCAAATGCCATTTGTCGGACACCACGGTGAGTCCCGCACAAGCGAAGAAGCTGGTCGCCTCCCAGGAGGTCATCTGCGGCAGTTGCCATGCCAAGGCCTTGCAGATGAGCCATCCCAGCGGTTTCGTGCCCCAGGGCAAACTGCCGGCCGGGTATCCGGTGGACTGGAAGGGGGACCTGACCTGCAGCACCTGCCATGAGGTTCACGGCACGAACCCCGGCTTGCTGCGCGGCGACAAGCGCGGCAAAGCGCTGTGCCTCTCCTGTCATGATCAGGCCTTCTTCGAGCACATGAAGGACACCGGCAATTCGCTCCAGCAGTCAGGGCACCTGGGCGCGGGTATCACGCTCGGCAGTCAGATCGCCATCGATCCGATATCGCTGCAGTGCATGGGTTGTCACAACGGCGAGTCCGATGCGGCAGGTGTCCGGGTTGATCGCAGCGGCGTCATGCGCCACAGCAGCGGCGCCGCCAATCACCCGATCGGCATACTTTATCCCGCATTTTCCAGGAGCGGAGATCTCCGTCCCAGGAGTATGCTGTCGAAAAAAATCCTGCTACCCGATGGCAAGTTGAGTTGCGTATCCTGCCATCAGGTGTACAAAAAACAGCATGGTCAACTCGTCATGTCCAATAACGGCTCCGCCCTGTGCATGCAGTGCCACAGCCTCGGCGACCACCG
>JAJYXA010000248.1 GCA_021791235.1 Pseudomonadota bacterium | reverse complement strand
CGAGCGAGGCATCCTTCACCAGGATGCCGAAGCCGGCTTCGCGCAGGCCGCGGATGCCGGCGGCGATGCGCGGGGTGCGGTTGATGACCTCTTCGGGCACGTCGGGCAGGCACAGGCCCGCTTCGATGATGCGGAACTTGATGTGGCGCTCGAAGATTTCGGCCAGCGCCTGGGTGCGCGCCTCCATCAGCGTGTTGCCGGCCGACATGCCGTTGCTGACGTAGAGGTTGCCGATGAGGTTGACCGGGAAATAAACGGTCTTGCCGTCGCGCAGCCGCTGGTAGGGGATGGCGCAGATGCCGCGTTCGGCGTTGCCGGAGTTGAGGTCGATCAGCTGGCCGGCGCGCACGCCGTCGTCCGGGTTGTAGAGGGCGTGCAGCTCGGGGGTGAGGAGTGCTTCCGGCCAGGCCTCGCTTTCCGGGGCGAACCAGCGCTCGTCGGGCGTGTGGGTGTATTCGCGTTTGGCCAGGGTCTCGCCCAGATAGAAATGCGTCCAGAAATAATTGGTCGACAGCCGTTCGAAATACTCGCCCAGCGCGCTCGCCCGCGCGGCCAGTTCCGAGGCGCCCTTGCCGTTGGTGAACAGCAGCGGGCAGTCGCGGTCGCGGATGTGCACCGACCACACGCCTTCCACCGGGTTGAGCCAGGAGCGTTCCTCGATGTGGAAGCCGATCGCGCCGAGCTTGGACTGCAGGGTGGCGATCGACGCTTCGAGCGAGGCGTCCTTGCCGGGAATGAAGTGTTCGGTGGCGTGCATGGGGGAGAGACGCGTGAAGGGAGACCCGACAGCATAAGCGATGCGTCAAGCGTGGCGTAAAATGTGCAGCGTCGATCCATCTCCGGCTTGCCATTCCGACCCATGTTCAGCCGAATTGCCCTGTGCGTGCTGTTGCCCTGCCTGGTGTACTCGGGCCCGCTGGCGGCTGCCGCGCAGACGTTCGGGCTGGACGGCGATGAGGCCGTGCTTGCGGCCCGTCCGCAAGCCGAGTGGGTGCGGCAGGCGCAGGCGCTGGAAAAGCGCGCCGACTGGCGCGGTCTGCTGGCGTGGGGTCGGGCGTGGGCGCGGATCGATGCGAAGAACCCGCTGCCCTGGTTCGTGCAGGGACGCGCGCTGGGGGAACTGGGGCGGTTTGCCGAAGCCGTCGCGGCGTATCGGCAGAACCTGCGGCTGGCGCCCGGCGACGTGTTCGCCCGCAACAATCTGGGCAACGCCTACCGCGACAGCGGGCGCCCGCGCGAGGCGATGCAGGCGTATCGCGCGGCAGTGGAAACCGACCCCGACTACCTCCCGGCCTGGCACAACCTGGGGCTGACGTTTTATCTGACCAAGGGCGAGGCCGGCGTGACCCAGGCGCTGCAGAAGCTGCACGCCACCGATCCGGCGCTGGCCGAGGTCTGGCGCGCGCTGGCGATCGAGTATTCGATCACCCGCGATGCGCGGGTCGCGCGCGAAGCGGTGCGGGTGCTGCGCGGCCTGAGCCGGGCCGAGCGTGCGCGCATGTTCGGGATACTGTTCGACGAGGGCTGAGGCGGCGGCTGCGACGCACCTGGAATCACCCCGCGCTTTGCTCGAATTCCGCCACCGCCTGCCGCAGGCGGCTGGCTTCCTGCTCCGGCCGCATCAGCCCGCGGCGCTGGCGGGCGTGGCTGGCCAGCGCGGCATAGAAACCGGGATCGTTCTCGGCCAGCGACAACAGCCTGGCCAGCCGCCGCTCGTCGCCCACCGGGAAATAGCCGGGATAGTCCTCGCCCAGCATGCCGACGTTGCCGGGCATGTGCGAGGCCAGCACCGGCACATCGGCCGCCAGCGCCTCGCAGATCACGTTGGCGCCGCCTTCCATCACCGAGCTGATGACCATCATGTGCGCGCGCGCCAGCCGCTTCAGCACCGTCCTGTGCGGCACCTCGCCGCCCCAGTGCCAGCGCGGCAGTTTGCTTTGCGCCATTTCCGCCGTTTCGGCCATGTCTTCGGAGAGGGCGCCGCCCAGATGCGTCACCCGGATCTTCGATTGCTCGGGCAGATAGGCCGTCGCCAGCGCCGCCCGAAACGGGTCTTTTTCCGTGCGCAGGTGGCCGATCACCAGCACCTCGAAGATATTGGCGGGGGGGGGCAAACGGGGAATATCGGGTGCGGACTGATAGATCACGCGCGTCTTGGCGGCCAGATGCGGGGCCAGCTCGTCGGGGCCGCGCTCCTGCAGCACGATGATGCGGTGCGCGAGTTCGAGCGCCTGCCGGGCGTCGCGGTCTTCGTGGATGTCGCGGTAGAGGTCGGTGCCGGTCAGCGCCAGCAACAGGGGCCGGCTCGGAAAGCGTTCGGCGAAGGCGTGGATCGAGGCAAAGCTGCGCCGAGCGTGCAGCGCCAGCATCAGGTCGGCCGAACGGCCGTCCCATTCCACCTGCGTCCGCACCGTGTGTCCCGCTTCGCGCAGGAAGCGCGCCCAGCGTGCGGCGGTGTGCCAGTTGCCGTTGCGATGTTCGCGGCCGTAGGGGGTGACGAGGGCGATGCGCATGCTGCGAGTTTACGCCTCGCTCGGGGAATCGCGGATAATCCCCGCATGACCGAAACCGCCATTTCCTCGCGCGACAACCCGATCTTCAAGCGGCTGAAAAAGCTCGCCGAATCGGCGCGCGCGCGGCGCGAGGCGCGCATGTCCCTGCTCGACGGCGAGCATCTGCTGGCGGCCTATCTCGATGCCGGCGGCCAGCCGCATACGCTGGTGCGCGCCGCCTCGTTCGATGCCGGCCGGTTCGCACGCCTGGCCGCGCGCTGCCCGCAGGCCAAAGCCATCGTGCTGCCCGATGCGCTGTTCGCCGAACTCGTGCCCGTGGTCAGCCCCACCGGCGTGCTGGCAGAGGCGGCCTGGCTCACCCCGCCCGCCAGCGCCGCCACGCCGCTCGTCATCGTGCTGGAGGACATCCAGGACCCCGGCAACCTCGGCGCCATGCTGCGCAGCGGGGCGGCGGCGGGCGCGACCCTGGCGGTGCTGTCGAAAGGGTGCCACGATCCCTGGTCGCCCAAGGCCTTGCGCGGCGGGCAGGGCGCGCAGTTCGTGCTGCCACTCATGAGCGGCGCCGATATCGCGGAATGGGTCAGGCGGTTCGAAGGACAAAGTCTGGCACTGGCGCTGAGCGAGGACGGCAGCCTGTATGCGCGCACGCTCACCGGTCCGCTCGCGCTCATCGTCGGCAATGAAGGGACCGGGCTGTCGCAAGCGGTGTGTGAGGCCGCAAGCGCAACGGTACGCATCCCGATGCCGGGCAAGGTCGAATCGCTGAATGCCGCCGCGGCCTTGGCCGTCGCCGTGTTTGAGGCTGCGCGCCAGCGGGCGGCCTAACCGCCGCCGGGTTCGCTACAAAGCGCGCTCGCCGGTGCGGCGGTCCATCTGGATGCGCAGATGGTTCGCCTGGGCAAAGCCCATGACATAGTCGTAAGCTTGGGGATCGGTAGTTTCCAGCCTGCGCGCGACGACCAGGCAGTATTCGCCGTCGATCATGCAGGGCCGAACGCCCGACGAATAGCGTAATCGGTTGTCGACCTGAAAACTGGCCAGTGTCGACGACAGGCGTTCAACCCAATCCGACGGGCGGAATTTTTTCCCGTTTTCCTGGACGCCGGAAATCACCAGATCATCCGTGGACATGGTTCGTACTCCATTTTGCGAGGCACTCGCCCCTGTTGATTCGGTTGGTAGCGGCGTTTCTTTAGCGGCCTAATCGCCCGGTTTATGCCGCAGACGCGCCGCGATTTCCTCTACTGACATGCGGGTTGTATCGAGGACCGGGAGCGCGTGGCGTTTGAAGAGCGTTTCGGCGGCGGCAAGCTCTTCGCGGCATTGTTCCAGGCTGGCATAGCGGCTGTTGGGATAGCGCGCCTGGCGGATGACGGCGAGACGTTCGGCGGACAGGGTCAGGGCGCGCAGCCGCGGCAGATGGGCGAGCAGGACGTGGGGCAAGGCGGGGCGCGAGAGATCGTCCGGCGTAAGCGGATAGTTGGCGACGCGCAGGCCGTATTGCAGGGCGAGGTAGAGCGCGGTGGGCGTTTTCCCGACGCGCGAGACGCCGACCAGGATCAGGTCGGCCTGGTCGAGCCGCTGCGGCTGCAGGCCGTCGTCCAGCGCCAGGCTGAAATTCACCGCGTCCATGCGCGACTCGTAGTCGTTGGCCATGCCGTGAGTGCGCCCGCCGCTGGGGGTGGCGGCCTGCCCCAGCGCGGTTTCCACGGCGGGGGCGATGAGGTCGAAGACATCGAACAGGCTGGCGCGGCTGTCGCGCAGGACGGCGCGCAGGGCCGGGTCGGCGAGGGTGGAAAACACCAGGGCGCCGGGGACGGCGGCAATCCGTGCCGCGGCGGCCAGCGCCTTTTCCGGGCTGTCGATGAAAGGCAGCACAATCAGGCTAAACTCAAGCGCAGGGAACTGCGCCAGCACGCTCTTCGCCACCGCCTCGACGGTGACGCCGGTGTGGTCGGACACGCAGAATGCGACGCGTTTTTTCATGGAGTGGATTATGCCGGTCTCGGACGACTATATCGTTCCCCTCGATGCCCTGTCGATGGCCGATGTGCCGCGCGTGGGCGGCAAGAATGCCTCGCTCGGCGAGATGATCAGAAACTTGTCGGGCGCCGGGGTCAAGGTGCCGGGCGGCTTTGCCACCACGGCGCAGGCGTTCTGGGACTTTCTCGATCACAACGATTTGCGCGCGCGCATCCAAGCCCGGCTGGCGTCGCTCGACGTGGCGGACGTGACGGCCCTGGCCCAGGCGGGGGCTGAGATCCGCGCCCGGGTGGAGGCCGCCGCCCTGCCGGCCGCGCTGGAAACCGGCCTGCGCACGGCCTATGCCGCATTGGGCGACAGCGTGTCGGTGGCGGTGCGCTCGTCGGCCACCGCCGAGGACCTGCCCGACGCCTCGTTCGCCGGCCAGCAGGAAACCTATCTGCACGTGCGTGGCGAGGACGCCTTGCTGCTGCATGTGAAGAAGGTCTTCGCCTCGCTCTACAACGACCGCGCCATCGCCTACCGCGTGCACCACGGCTTTGCCCATGCCGAGGTGGCGCTGTCGGCCGGCGTGCAGCGCATGGTGCGTTCCGACATCGCCTGCGCGGGCGTGCTGTTCACCCTGGATACCGAATCCGGCTTTCGCGACGTGGTGTTCATCACCGCCGCCTACGGCCTCGGCGAAACCGTGGTGCAGGGCTCGGTCAACCCGGATGAGTTCTACGTGCACAAGCCGAAGCTGGCCGAGGGTTTTCCCGCCGTGGTGCGGCGCGAGCTGGGCGAAAAAGCCATCCGCATGGTGTGGCGCGACGGCGAGACCGTGATCGAGGACACGCCTCCCGGCTTGCGGCGACAGTATTCGCTGACCGATGCCGAGGTGCTGGAACTGGCGCGCCAGGCGGTGGCGATCGAAAACCACTATCAGCGTCCGATGGACGTCGAGTGGGCGAAGGACGGCGAAACCGGCGAACTCTTCATCGTGCAGGCGCGTCCGGAAACGGTGAAGGCGCGCGCCAACGGCGGCGAACGCTACATCCTGGAAGCGACCGGCGAGGTGCGCATCAGCGGCCGCGCCATCGGCCAGAAAATCGGCGCGGGCGTTGTGCGGCTGATCGCCAGCCCGGCGGAAATGAACCGGGTGCAGCCGGGCGACATCCTGGTCACCGACATGACCGACCCCGACTGGGAGCCGGTGATGAAGCGCGCGGCGGCGATCGTTACCAACCGCGGCGGGCGCACCTGCCACGCCGCCATCGTCG
>JAJYXA010000468.1 GCA_021791235.1 Pseudomonadota bacterium | reverse complement strand
TGCCTTGACCGCGTCCTGCCGGTTCTGCGTGGCGTAGCAGATGTCGTCTTTCTTCGGTCCCACGATGGTGGGAAAGCGTGCGCGCAGCGCAGCGACCACGCGTGCGGCGTCGTCGACCGACAGCGTGGTCTGGGTGACGTAGGCTAGCTTGTCGGGATCGGATACCTTCAGGGCGGCGACGTCCTCTGGCGTTTCGACCAGGTACATGCCATCCCGCGACTGTCCTAGCGTCCCCTCGACTTCGGGATGGCCCTTGTGGCCGATCATCACGATCTCGAACCCCCTGTCGCGCATTTTGCTGACTTCGACGTGGACCTTGGTCACCAGCGGGCAGGTCGCATCGAACACGTTCAGGCCGCGCGCCGCGGCCTCCAAACGCACCGCCTGCGACACGCCATGTGCGCTGAAGATGACGGTGGCGCCGGCGGGCACCTCTGCGAGTTCCTCGACGAAGATCGCACCCTTGGCCTTGAGGTCGTTGACGACGAAGGTGTTGTGGACGACCTCGTGGCGCACGTAGATCGGCGCGCCGAATTTTTCCAGCGCGTGCTCGACGATGGCGATGGCGCGATCGACGCCGGCACAGAAGCCGCGCGGGTTGGCGAGAAGAATGGTGGGGGTCATGGGCGTTCCAGTGTCACAGGATGCGGACGATTTCCACTTCGAATTCGATGGATAGATCGGCGAGCGGGTGGTTGAAGTCGACCTTCACCGCGTCGTCGCCGATTTCCAGGATGCGGCCGGCCAGCGTCTGGCCATTGGGCATGGCGAATTCGACGAGCTGGTCGACTGCGAATTCCATGTCGGCGGGCAGGTCGGTTTTGGGCAGCGTCTGGACCAGTTCGGGCTGGGTGGCGCCAAAGGCCTGCCAGGGGTCGAGCAGGAATACGTGGCGCTCGCCGGGAACGAGATCGATCAACCACTGCTCCAGCATCGGCGCCAGGGTGCCGTCGCCGAGCGTGAGGGTCTCCGGTTCGGCGTCGTCGAAGTTGGAGACGATGTCGTCGCCGCCGCGCGGGCGCAACGCATAGCGAAGTTCGAACGTGTCGCCGGCGGCAACTGCACGTGCGTTCATGGTTTGCCGGCCGCGCCCTGCTTGCTGCGCAGGCTGTCCCAGATCAGCAGCGCGGCGCCGACGGTGATGGCGGAATCCGCCACGTTGAAGGCCGGCCAGGCGAAGCTCTTGTAGTGAAAATACAGGAAGTCCACCACATGGCCCAGCACCACGCGGTCGATCACGTTGCCGAGCGCCCCGCCGAGCACCAGCGCCAGCGCGAACGCCATGCGGGGTTCGTGGGCATGGCGCTTCAGCAGGCGCGTAATGACCACAGTGGCGACGACGCCCACTGCAACGAAGAACCAGCGCTGCCAGCCGCCGGCGTCGGCCAGAAAACTGAACGCCGCGCCGGTGTTGTGCACCAGCACCAGGGAAAAGAACGGTAGCACCGGGATGGCCTCCTGGTAATCGAGCGCGGACGATACCCAGAACTTCGTCAGGTGGTCGAGCACGATCACTGCCAAGGCGATTCCCAGCCATTTGCGCATGGCCGGGTTCAGTAGATCAAGCATGGGTGCGCGCCTCGCCTTTGCCGTAGAGATTGCTCACGCAGCGTCCGCACAGGCCGGGGTGGTCAGCGTGCGCGTCGACGTCGTCACGGTAATGCCAGCAGCGGTCGCATTTCTTCGCGGCACTCGGGGTGACCTCGACGCGGTCGATGTCGGCGGCCAGCAGACGTGCCTGTGAGGTGATCAGAACGAAGCGCAGGTCGTCGCCCAGCGGCGCCAGCAGAGCCTGGGTGGCGGGGCTGGCGTGCAGGGTCACGTCGGCCTGCAGCGACGAGCCGATGCCGCCGGCGACGCGCACGGTTTCGAGTTCCTTCTGCACCTCGGCGCGCACCGCGCGGATGCGGGTCCAGTGCTTGAGCAGGTCGGCTTCGCCAGCCTGCGCCGGCAGGTCGTGCCAAGTGTGCAGGAACACCGAGTCGTCCTCGCCTGCCAGCTGCATCCACACTTCTTCGCCGGTGAACGACAGGATCGGCGCCATCCAGCGGGCCAGCGCCTGCGTCAGGTGATACAGCGCGTTCTGCGCGGCGCGGCGGGGGGGGCTGTCGGCGCCGCTGGTGTAGAGCCGGTCCTTGAGGATGTCGAGGTAGAAGCCGCCGAGATCTTCGGAGCAGAAGGACTGCAGCTTCTGCACGATGAAGTGGAACTCGTAGGCGTCGTAGTGCGCCTGCAGTTCACCCTGCAATTGTCGGGTCAGCGCCAGCGCGTAGCGGTCGATCTCCAGCCAGTCGGCCACCGGCCGCGCGTGCTTCTTCGGGTCGAAGTCGGTCAGGTTGGCAAGCAGGAATTTCAAAGTATTCCGAATCCGGCGATAGCTCTCGACCACGCGCTTCAGGATTTCATCCGAGATCGACAGTTCGCCGGAATAGTCGGTGGTCGCCACCCACAGCCGCAGGATGTCGGCACCATACTGGTCCATCACCTTTTGCGGCGCGATGACGTTGCCCTTCGACTTGCTCATCTTGTGGCCCTTGCCGTCGACCACGAAGCCGTGGGTGAGGAGCGCATCGTAGGGCGCGCGGCCGTCGGTCGCGCAGCCGGTGAGCAGGCTCGACTGGAACCAGCCGCGATGCTGGTCCGAGCCTTCCAGATACAGATCGGCAGGATGCGCGAGCTCGGGGCGGCGCTTCAGCACGCAGGCGTGGGTGACGCCGGAGTCGAACCAGACGTCGAGCGTGTGGCCGGTCTTGTCGTAATGAGCAGAATCCGAGCCCAGCAGCTCGGCCGGGTCGAGCGCGAACCAGGCCTCGATGCCGGCCGCTTCGACGCGCTTGGCGACGATCTCCAGAAACTCGGTTGTGCGCGGATGCAGCTCGCCGGTTTCCTTGTGGGTGAAGAAGGGCATCGGCACGCCCCAGTTGCGCTGGCGCGAGACGCACCAGTCGGGGCGGTTCCTGATCATCGCCTCGAGACGCGCACGGCCCCATGACGGGAAGAACTGGGTGTGGTCAACAGCTGTCATCGCTTGCTCGCGCAGGGATTTCCGCTCACCGCTCACCGCTCCCTGCTCACTCGCATCCATGCCGATGAACCACTGCCGCGTCGCGCGGAAGATGATCGGCGTCTTGTGGCGCCAGCAATGCGGATAGCTGTGCAGCAGCTTCTCGTGTGCCAGCAGGTTGCCGCTGGCATCGAGCGTCTCGATGATCAGCGGATTCGCCTGCCAGATGCTCATGCCGCCGACCAGCGGCACGCTGGCGTAGAAACGGCCGTCGTCGCCCACCGGGTTGTCGACCTTCAAGCCGTAGCGGCTGCCCACCACGTAGTCGTCGAGGCCGTGGCCGGGCGCGGTGTGCACGGCGCCGGTACCGGCGTCGGCGGTGACATGATCGCCGACGATCACCGGCACCTGGCGTTCCTGGAACGGGTGCCACAGCAGCACGCCTTCGAGCGCCTGGCCGCTGGTGTGCGCAATGACTTCGGCGCCGTCAGCCAGGCCGTAGCGCGTCAGCGCTGCTTCGCGCAGGCTGTCGGCGAGGATCAGGAGGCCCTTGGCCGTGCGCACCAGCGCGTACTGGAAATCGGGGTGCAGTGCCACCGCCTGGTTGGCCGGCAGCGTCCACGGCGTGGTGGTCCAGATGACGATCCGGACCGGTTCGGCGATCGATGCAATGTCGAAACGGCGCGCGAGGTCGGCGGGGTCGGCCACGGCAAAGCCGACATCGATCGCCGGCGAGGTCTTGTCCTCGTATTCGACCTCGGCCTCGGCCAGGGCCGAGCCGCAGTCGACGCACCAGTGCACCGGCTTGGCGCCCTGGTAGAGGTAACCCGCCTGCTGGATCTGCCCCAGCACGCGCAGGGTGTCGGCCTCGAACTGGAAGTCCATCGTGCGGTAGGGATGGTCCCAGTCGCCCAGCACGCCGAGGCGGATGAAGTCGGCCTTCTGGCGCTCGATCTGCTCGGCGGCGTAGGCGCGGCACAGTTCGCGGAACTTCGACGGGGGGATGTCCTTGCCGTGGGTTTTTTCCACCTGCAGCTCGATCGGCAGGCCGTGGCAGTCCCAGCCCGGCACGTAGGGCGCGTCGAAACCGGAGAGCGTCTTCGCCTTGACGATGATGTCCTTGAGGATCTTGTTCACCGCATGGCCGATGTGGATGTCGCCGTTGGCATAGGGCGGGCCGTCGTGCAGGATGAACTTGGGACGGCCGGTTGCAGCCTTGCGGATCGCCTCGTAGCGTTTCTTTTCCTGCCAGCTTTTGACCCAGCCGGGTTCGCGCTTGGCGAGGTCGCCGCGCATCGGGAAGGGCGTGTCGGGCAGGTTGAGCGTGTTCTTGTAATCAGGCATGGCGTCTGGGTTTATTTAAGCTTGGCCAGGAAGTGTTTGGCGTTGTCGACGTCGCGGCGGATCTGCGCCACGAGGCTGTCGAGGTCGGGATATTTCTCTTCGTCACGCAGCTTGTGCAGAAAGTCCACGCGCACGCGGCGGCCGTAAATCTCGGCGTCGAAATCGAACAGGTGCACTTCGAGCACAGGCACGGCGTCCGCACTCTTGACGGTGGGGCGCCGGCCGAGGCTTGCTACGCCCGGCAGCGGCGCACCATTGAGGCCATTGAGCTCGACCGCGAAGATGCCCATCAGCGGCGGGCGGTTGTGCCTGAGCTGGATGTTGGCGGTGGGAAAGCCGATGTCGCGTCCCAGCTTGTCGCCATGCACCACGCGCCCGGAGATGCTGTAGGGGCGCCCGAGCAGGCGCGCCGCATGCTCGAGTTCACCGGCGGCGAGCGCCTGGCGCACCGCGGTCGACGAGGACCGCTCGCCGGCGACCTCGACCGTGGGCAGAAACTCGGCGTCGAAGCCGAGCGTCTCACCCGCTTTTTTCAGCAGGGCAAAGTCACCGGTGCGTTTGGCGCCGTACCGAAAATCGTCGCCCACCAGGACGTAATGCGCCTGCAACGTGCGCCCCAGCACCTGTTCGATGAAGGCCTCGGCGGTCAGTGAAGAAAACGCGCGGTCGAAGCGGAATACGTGGAAGCGGTCGATCCCCAGGCGCTGCAGGCATTCGGCCTTTTCGCGCAGGCTGGACAGGCGCGCGGGCGCCTGCTCGGGCGCGAAGAACTCGCGCGGATGCGGCTCGAAGGTCAGCACGCAGCTGGGCACGCCGCGATGGCGCGCCTCGTTGTTCAGCAGTGCCAGCATGGCCTGGTGGCCGCGGTGGACGCCGTCGAAGTTGCCGATCGTGAGCGCGCAGGCCGGCGCGATGCCCGGATGGTGGAAGCCTCGGAAGATCTGCATCGCGCTCGCGTCGGTATCGTTTTGATAGCAGCCCGCGCCCGTCGCGCCAAGCGGCACGGCGCCTGCGCGGCGGCGGCGGGCCACGAAAGAGGGTATATTGTGCTGTACAGCGCCGCCCGGCGCTGCGCCGGACCTGCCATGTGGTTTCCTCTCCCGGAAAGGAGTGGTGTCTTGAAGGTTTTGAAGCTGTCGGCCCAGGGCCTGCCCCAGTCGTGGATCACGCTGGAACAGGCCGTGATCCACTACGCGGCCGAGGAGGTGCGCTGGGAAGTCGGCGCGCGCATCGCGCTGTTCCGCGGCGGCCACAACGCGGTGACCGGCGAGCAGTCGCTGATCGCCGTCAGCAGCATCATCGGCACCAAGGGGGTGCCGAACATCAATCCCTTCGAGCTGCGGCCCGGCCTCACCAACAGCAAGCTCTTTGCCCGCGACCGCAACGTCTGCGCCTACTGCGGCGGCGAGTTCCGCGAGGAGCTGCTCACGCGCGA
>JAJYXA010000077.1 GCA_021791235.1 Pseudomonadota bacterium | reverse complement strand
AGCCCGCTCGCCTTCACCTGCAGGCGCTCGACCGAGGAGTCGACGTAGCGTGCGGTGCCCTGGCTGGTCGATTCCTCGCCGAGCACGTGCCAGGGTTCGATCGCGGTGCGCAGTTCGATCTGGATGTCGCCCAGCTGCAGCGTGCCGTAGCGCGGGAAGCGGAATTCCAGGAAGGGCTGGTACCAGTCGAGCTGGAAGGGAAAGCCGGCCGCGCTGAGATCGTCGATCACGTCCTTCAGGTCCGCCCACAGGTAATGCGGCAGCATGTGGCGGTCATGCAGCAGCGTGCCCCAGCGCACCAGCGGCTTCTTGTAGGGCTGCGCCCAGAAGCGCGCGACCAGCGCGCGCAGCAGCAGCATCTGCGCCAGGCTCATGCGCGCGTGCGGCGGCATCTCGAAGCCACGGAATTCGAGCAGCCCCAGCCGCCCCGAAGCCGAATCGGGCGAATACAGCTTGTCGATGCAGAACTCCGAGCGATGGGTGTTGCCGGTGAGGTCGGTCAGCAGATTGCGCAGCAGGCGGTCGACCAGCCAGGGCTGCGGCGTCTCGCCGGCGGGCATGTGCTGGAAGGCGATTTCGAGTTCGTACAGCCGTTCCGGGCGCCCTTCGTCGACGCGCGGCGCCTGGCTGGTGGGGCCGATGAAGAGGCCCGAAAACAGATACGACAGCGACGGGTGGTGCTGCCAGTAGGTGATCAGGCTGGCAAGCAGGTCGGGGCGGCGCAGGAAGGGGCTGTCGGCGGGCGTGGCACCGCCGAGCGTCACGTGGTTGCCGCCGCCGGTGCCGGCGTGGCGGCCGTCGAGCATGAATTTCTCGGCGGCCAGCCGCGACAGCCGCGCCTCCTCGTAGATCATCGCGGTGGTGTCCACCAGTTGCTGCCAGCTGTGCGCCGGGTGAATGTTGACCTCGATGACGCCGGGGTCAGGGGTGACCATGAGCTTCTCGATGCGGCTGTCGCCGGGCGGGGGGTAGCCTTCGATCGTCACCGGCAAGTTCAATCGGGCAGCGGTGGCTTCAACCGCGGCCAGCAGGTCGAGATACTGTTCCAGCGTGGCGGCGGGCGGCATGAATACGTAAAGGCCGCCTGTGCGGGCTTCCACGCACAGGGCGGTATGCGGCACCTCGACCGCGTCCTTCGCGGTGGGCGTTTGCGGATGCAGCTCCGGATGGGCGGGCTGCGGGTCGATGTGGCTGCTGTAGCGCGCCGCGACCTCGCCGTGATAATCGGCCAGCGGCGGTTGTGCCGCGAAGGGGTCGACCTCCACCCACGGTTCGCGCGCGTCCTCGGCCACCCAGGGCAGCGAGGCCAGCGGCAGGCGCAGCCCCATCGGCGAATCGCCCGGGGCCAGATAGAGCCGGTCGCGGCGGAATACCCAGGGTGCGCTGTGCCAGCGCCGTTCGTGCGCGCGCCAGGCCAGCGGCAGCACATAGCCCGTCGGCGTGGCGAGGCCGCGCGACAGCTTGTTGGCAAGGTCGCCGCGCAGCGCCGGGTCGCCGAGATCGACACGCGCCGGATCGAGATTGACGGGCAGCTCAGCCTCCTGCTGCAACGCGGCGAGCGCGTCTTCGTAAGCGGGCTGCGCATAACGCGGGGCGAGTCCGAGGTGCTGCGCCAGGGTGGCGGCAAAGCGCTCGGCGTCGGCGATGCCGTGGCCGTAATCGCGGCCGGCTTCGGCCAGCAGCGCATCGTCCTTCCACATCGGGACGCCGTCGCGACGCCAGTAAATCCCCAGCGCCCAGCGCGGCAACGGCTCGCCCGGATACCACTTGCCCTGCCCGGTATGCAGCAGGGCATCGGGCGCCAGACGCTGCTTCAGCCGCCGCACCAGCACCTCGGCGCGCGCGCGCTTGTGCGTTCCCAGTGCGTCGGTGTTCCATTCCGGTGCGTCCATGTCGTCGATGGAGACGAAGGTGGGCTCGCCGCCGTGGGTCAGGCGCACGTCCTGCTGCGCGAGCTTTTCGTCGACCGCATGACCGAGCGCCAGAATGGCCGCCCAGTCGCCGTCGGCGTAGGGCAGGGTCACGCGCGGATCTTCGCGGATGCGGGTGACGGTGTTGGAAAAACCGAATTCGACCTCGCACGGGTCGGTCAGGCCGTCGATCGGTGCGGCGGACGACGGCTGTGGCGTGCAGGCGAGCGGAATGTGGCCCTCGCCGGCAAACAGGCCCGAGGTGGGGTCCAGCCCGATCCAGCCGGCGCCCGGCAGGTAGACTTCGGCCCAGGCGTGCAGGTCGGTGAAGTCGGCTTCCGGTCCGGATGGGCCGTCGAGGGACTTTTCGTCGGCGGTGAGCTGCACCAGATAGCCCGACACGAAGCGTGCCGCCAGTCCCAGATGGCGCAGGATCTGCACCAGCAGCCAGGCCGAGTCGCGGCAGGAGCCGAGCGCCTTCTCCAGCGTCTCCTCGCAGCTTTGGATGCCCGGCTCCATGCGTACGGTGTAGGCGATGTCGCGCTGCAGGCGCTGGTTCAGCGCGACCAGGAAATCGTTGCTGTGCACGCGTTCGCGCGGCACCGCGGCCAGCCATGCGGCAAGCCGCGTGCCCGCGGGCTCGGTTTCAAGGTAGGGCGCGAGTTCGCGTTTCAGCGCCGCGTCGTAGTCGAACGGCCAGTGCTCGGCGCTCTCCTCGATGAAGTAGTCGAAGGGGTTGATCACCGTCAGGTCGGCGATCACCTCGACGTCCACCGAGAACTCGCGCGTCGCCTCCGGGAACACCAGCCGTGCCAGATAGTTGCCGAACGGATCCTGCTGCCAGTTGATGAAGTGCGTCACCGGCGTGATTTTCAGCGTGTAGGCAAGGATGGGCGTGCGCGAATGCGGCGCCGGACGCAGCCGCACCACGTGCGGGCTCAGGGTCACGCGGCGGTCGAACCTGTAGACGGTGGTATGGCGAAGCGCGACGTGGATGCTCATGGCAACAGACAGGATGGGGGCTGTCTGTTACAAGCAAGGGTCAAGCCAGGGGGGGCGGTAAGTAAGTAGTGAGTGGTAAGTAGTAAGTCGTTGGCGGAATGTCGTGAGTAACATCCTGCACCACTCACCACTCACCACTCACCACTCACCACTCACCTACCCCTGCATCTGCCCACCGCTGTTGCTCGCCACCACCTGCAGCGGCTGCGGCTGGTTCTCCCATTCGAAGGCAGGCAGATTGTTCAGGGCCTGGCGCAGGCCTTCGTTCCAGGCGTCGCCCAGCGCACGGTAGTAGGGATGGTCTTCGGTGAGCAGCAGGCGGCGGCCGCCGTCGAGAGCGGCCGCGTTGTAGATCAGCAGCTCGACCGGCGGGCCGACGGTGAGGTTGGAGCGGATGGTCGAGTTGATCGACACCAGGGCGCAGCGCGCAGCCTGTTCCAGCGGGGTGTCGGGGCGGATGACGCGATCGAGGATGGGCTTGCCGTACTTGGTTTCGCCGATCTGCAGGAAGGGATGTGCACTCGATTCGTGGATGTGGTTGCCCTGCGGATAGACCATGTAGATTTCGGGCGCCTGCTCGGCGATCTGCCCGCCGAAGATGAAGGTGGCCTCGAAATTGGTATTGGCGGTGTCGCGCGCCGCCTGGGTGCGCTGCACTTCGGTGGAGACGGTGCCGACGTAATCGACGGCGTCGCTCATCGAATACACGCTGGACAGGCAGGGCTGGTTGCCCAGCCGGCAATCGTCGCGCAGACGTTTCACCACGCTTTGCGTGGTGGCGAGATTGCCCGCCGCCAGCAGCACGAACATGCGATCGCCCGGCTGCACGAAGGTGTGCATCTTGGAATAGGTACTGACGTGGTCGATGCCGGCGTTGGTGAGCGAGTCGGACGCGAAAACCAGTCCGCTGTCGGTCTTGATGGCGACGCAGTAAGTCATGGCAGGGGGAGTTCAATGAGCCGGCCTTCATCCTGCCTGCATTCCGCTTCCGACTCAAGCGCCGCCGAAGCAGGCGCCCCGCGCGAGCGCCAGGGCAGTGCCGGTCAGCGCCCCTCGGGCAGCACGATGTTGACTTCGAGTACCTCGTAATTGCCCTGCTTCTCGAGCCCCACCTTGATGTCGTCGGGGTTGACCGGGAAATATTTGGAAATCACCGCGACCAGGTCCTTCTGCAGGTCGGGCAGGAATTCCGGGCCGGACGCGCAGGTGCGTTCGTGCGCGATGATGAGTTGCAGGCGCTCTTTGGCGACCGAGGCGGTGGATTTCTTTTCGCCGAAAATGAGGGAGAGCCAGGACATGTCACTTGCCTCCGAACAGACGCTTGATCAGGCCCGGTTTTTCGTACTCGACGAAACGCAGCGGGTGTGTCTCGCCGAGGAAACGGCCGATGGCATCCTGGTAGGCGTCGGCCACCGGGGTGCCTTTCTGGTGGATCGCCGGGATGCCCTGGTTGGACGCCTGCAGCACGATTTCTGATTCGGGGATGACGCCCAGCAGCGGAATCCGCAGCAGTTCCTGGATGTCGGTGTAGGTCAGCATCTCGCCTTCGGCCGCGCGCTTCGGCGAATAGCGGGTGACGAGCAGATGCTCCTTCACCGGCTCGCGGCCTTCGATGGCGCGGCGGCTTTTCGACTGGATGATGCCGAGGATGCGGTCGGAGTCGCGCACCGACGAGACTTCCGGGTTGGTGACGACGATGGCCTGGTCGGCGAAGGTCAGCGCCATCACCGCGCCGTGCTCGATGCCGGCGGGCGAGTCGCAGACGATGTAGTCGAAGCCCTGGTGTTCCAGTTCCTTCAGCACCTTCTCCACGCCTTCCTCGGTGAGCGCATCCTTGTCGCGCGTCTGCGAGGCGGGCAGCACGAACAGGTTGTCGGCGTGCTTGTCCTTGATCAGCGCCTGGTGCAGGTTGGCATCGCCCTGGATGACGTTGACGAAGTCGTACACGACGCGGCGCTCGCAGCCCATGATGAGGTCGAGGTTGCGCAGGCCGACGTCGAAGTCGATCACCGCCGTTTTGAAGCCGCGCAGCGCCAGGCCGCTGGCGATCGAGGCGCTGGTGGTGGTCTTGCCGACGCCGCCCTTGCCGGAGGTGACAGTGATGATGGTGGTCACGGAGCTTCCTTTTTTACGTGAGGTTAGAGAGGTTCGATGACGATCTGGCTCGCGTCGGCCAGGCGGATTTGCGCCGGCTTCTTTGCCACGGCGGCGTCCGGCGCGGATTCGAAGGTGCGGTAGACGCCGGCGATCGACACCAGCTCGGCCTCGAGATGCGTGGTGAAGATGCGCGCCGAGGTGTCGCCGCGCGCACCGGCGAGCGCCCGGCCCTTGAGCGGCGCATACACATGGATGCTGCCGTCGGCGATGACTTCCGCGCCGGGGTTGACCGCGGCCAGTACCACGATGTCGCCGCCCGCCGCGTAGACACGCTGGCCTGAGCGCAGCGGCTTGTCGATGATGCGGGTGGGGGCGGCAGCGGGTGAGACGGGTTCAGGCGTGGGTTCAGCCACGGGTTCGGGAACCGGCTCGGGCGCAGGTTCGGCAGCGACGACGGCCGGCGCCGGTGCGGCATCGTTCAGCACCAGCAGCCCGGCTTTTTTGGCGGCGGCGGCCAGTTCGGCCGACGCGTTCTGCACCGCGAACGGATTCAGTCCCCGGCTTTTCAGTTCCTGTGCCAGCCAGGCCCAGTCGGGCGAGGGCGCGTCGGCCGGCAGGCGTCCGCACTCGAACACCGCCGCCTCGCCGCCGAAAAAATCCGGCGTCGCGGCAAACAGCGTGGAGATGTGGGTGTCCAGCGCGGCGTGCTCGGCGCTGTTGAGGATGACTTGTATCCCGGCGAGCCGCGTGGTCTTCAGTTCCAGCGCGGGCGCGGG
>JAJYXA010000096.1 GCA_021791235.1 Pseudomonadota bacterium | reverse complement strand
CCCATCGTCGGGCCGCAGCGCGAGGAGCAGTTCTGGCTCGACCTGTTGCCGCAGCAGGCCGAGCTGTTCGGGTTTCCGCCAGCGGTGGCGTTCACCCCCGACCAGTGGCTGGAAGACGGCGACCGCGTCGAGGTGGGATCGATCCGCTTCGACGTGCTGCACTGCCCTGGCCACACTCCCGGACATGTGGTGTTCTTCCAGCCCGAGGCCCGCCTCGCCTTCGTCGGCGACGTGCTGTTCAAGGGCTCGATCGGCCGCACCGACTTTCCGCGCGGCAGCCACGCGGCCCTGCTATCCGCTATCCGCGACAAGCTGTTCCCGCTCGGCGACGACGTGCGCTTCGTGCCGGGCCACGGCGCGATGTCGACGTTCGGACATGAGCGGCGCGAGAACCCCTTCGTCGGCTCGGGGTCTGACTGACATCAGGCCTGCGAGCCTCTCAGGAAACAAGGAGACCGACATGAAACCCTCCTGCTTGTCACGGACCTTCTTCCCTGTCGTGATGCTGCTGGCGTTCACGGCACAGGCGCAAGACCTCTCCGCCATCGTCGTTCCGCCGCCCGAAGCCCCCGCGCTTACGCAGACCGCGCAAGCCCTGCTCGACGCCGCCAATGCGCGGGTGCCGCAGCTCGATACGGCGGGCCTGCTGGCGCAACTGAAGGCGCAGCCGGAAACGGTGGTCCTCGACGTGCGCACCCCGGCCGAAGTGGACGACTCGGGCCACATCGCGGCGCCGCGCTTTCTCAACATCACGCGCGGCCTGCTGGAATTCAGGATCGAGGCCGCGGTGCCGGACAAGGCCACGCCCATCGTCGTGTATTGCGGCGTCAGCCAGCGCAGCCCGCTCGCGGCCGATACGTTGATGAAGCTCGGCTACACGAACGTGAGGAATTACCGTGACGGTTTCGTCAACTGGAGGCGTGCCGGCCTGCCGATCGAATAGCCCGGCCAGCGCGGGGCGGGGCTCAAAGCGGGGTGATCGCGCCGACCAGCGCGCCGGCGGCATCGGCCGTGGTATGCCCGCGGTCGCGGCGCGGGTTGTACTCGACGATCTCCATCGCCACGAAGCCCGGGTCGCCGCGCAAATGCGACAGCGCGGCGGCGAGTTCGGCGCGGCGCAGGCCGCCGGGCACCGGCGTGCCCACGCCCGGCTCCTCCTCGGGGTCGAGCGCGTCCAGATCCACGCTCACGCCGAAACCGGCAGTGCCCTGCCGCACGATGGCGAGTGCCTCGTCGAATACTTCGGCGAGGCCGCGCCGGCGCACTTCGTCCATCTCGAACACCCGCACGCCCAGCCGGTGCAGCAGCGCCGCCTCGCCCGCCTCGTAACTGCGCACGCCGATCAGGCACACGTGCTCGGGCCGCAGTTTGGCTTCCGCCCCGTCGATCGACGTGAGCGCCGCCTCGCCGTGGCCGAGCAGGACGGCCAGCGGCATGCCGTGGATCTGTCCGCTCGGCGTGGTGGCGAAGGTGTGGCTGTCCATGTGGGCGTCGATCCAGATCAGGCCGAGCGGCCCCTGGTCGGCCAGCACGCGATGCACGCCGCTCCAGGTCCCGATGGCGCAGGAATGGTCGCCGCCCACCACCAGCGGGAAGTCGCCCGCCAGCAGAACCGCCTCCACTTCGGCGGCCAGCCGTTCGCTGAGCGCCGCCACCGCATGCAGCGGGGTATCCTGTTCTGCGCGCGGCACACGCAGGATCGCGTCCCACTCCACATGCTGCAGCGGCGTGTCGTGAAACACCCGGTAATGGCGTAGCGCATCCGGCCCCTCGGCGGTGGCCGCATCGGGCGCGCCGGCGCCGCCAGCGGCGCCGATGACGATGATATTGCGTGGAGAAGTGGCGGGTTTCATGCTGTCAGCCTGGCAACCTACGGCTTCATCCAGACATGGGATTCAATTTCAGTGATTTGGCCGTCTTCCATGACCGCACTCACCCCCAGGATTTGGCAATCAGGCTGGCCAGGCACCGGAAGCGGCGCTTTCAGGTTCGAGTAGACCTTGATTCGCGTCGTCCGGCTGGCAAGCTCATAGACGTATTCGATCCGGACCAGGACGATCATCGAGCGATCAAGCTTTTGGCCGAATATCACGAGTTCCCCGCGATCCACTGCCTGCAGGTAGTGGTGGACCAGACTGTCCGGATCTTCGATCCTGGGCGTCTCGGGGCTGATCAGGTGTTTGGGCACGCTCATCGCAGCCTGGACGGCATCCGGTGCGGCTGCGCACAGCAGCAACATGGTGAAAAAGGGCTGCATGAGGCTAGCGAAAAATCTGCATGGCGGACACGGCGCGCTGTTTCCGACGTGGGGTGCGCGCGTGTTCATCCCAGCCCGCCCAAGTTCACGTATTTGCTTTCCAGGTATTCGTCGATGCCGCTACGCCCGCCCTCGCGCCCCAGCCCCGACTGCTTGACGCCGCCGAACGCCGCCTCGGCAGTGGAAATCAAGCCGGCATTGAGGCCGACCATGCCATAGTCGAGCTGCTCGGCGAGGCGCCAGGCACGGCCGAGGTCGCGCGTATAGGCATAGGCGGCGAGACCGAACTCGGTGTCGTTGGCCATGCGGATCACCTCGGCTTCGTCGGCGAAGCGGATCAGCGGTGCCACCGGGCCGAAGGTCTCGTTGCGACAGATCTGCATGTCGGGGGTGCAGTGGCTCAGCACCGTCGGCTGGAAGAACAGTCCGCCGAGCGCGTGGCGGTGGCCGCCGGTGAGGAGCGTCGCACCGTGGGCCAGGGCGTCGGCGATGCGGGCTTCGACTTTCTGCAGCGCGGCGGCGCTGATCAGCGGGCCGGTTTCCACGTCCGGCGTAAAGCCCTCGCCCACTTTCAGCTGCGCCACCGTGGCGGCGAATTTTTCGGCAAAGGCGTCGAAGATCGTGGCCTGCACGAACACCCGGTTGGCGCACACGCAGGTCTGTCCGCTGTTGCGGTATTTGCTGGCGAGCGCGCCGGCCACCGCTGCGTCGAGGTCGGCGTCGTCGAACACGATGAAGGGCGCGTTACCGCCGAGTTCGAGCGATACGTGCTTGAGCGTGCCGGCGCTTTGCGTGAGGAGTTGCTTGCCGACCGCAGTCGAGCCGGTGAACGAGACCTTGCGCACCCGCGGATGCGACGTCAGCACAGCGCCAATCGTTGCCGCGTCGCCGGTGACCACGTTCAGTACGCCCGGTGGCAATCCCGCGCGCTGCGCCAGCTCGGCCAGCGCCAGCGCGGTGAACGGCGTCTGCGAAGCCGGCTTCGCCACCACCGTGCAGCCGGCGGCGAGCGCAGCACCGGCCTTGCGGGTGAGCATCGCGGCAGGGAAATTCCACGGCGTGATCAGCGCCGCCACGCCGACCGGCTGGCGCAAGGTGAACATGCGCCGGTCCGCCCACGGCGACGGCACCACGTCGCCGTAGACGCGCCGCGCCTCTTCGGCGAACCACTCGATGAAGCTCGCCGCGTAGTCGATCTCGCCGCGCGCCTCGGCGAGCGGCTTGCCCTGCTCGGACACCATGATGGCGGCGAGATCGTCGCGGTGTTGCAGGATCAGGTCGAACCAGCGGCGCAGCAGCTGTGAACGCGTCTTGGCGGTCTGGTCGCGCCAAGCGGGGAATGCGGCGTGGGCGGCTTCAATGGCACGTTCGGTGTCGGCGGTGCTGCAATTCGGCGCGTGGCCGACGAACTCCGCATTGGCCGGGTTATGAACGGCGAAGCGCGCGCCGTCGGTGGCGTCCTGCCATTCGCCGCCGATCAGCGCCTGTTGCCTGAACAGTGTGGAATCGCCGAGCATCATCCCGTGGCCTTGTGCAGATCGCCTGTGAATTCAGGATTGGGCGCTGCCGGACGCGGCCTCAACCATTGCTTCGAGCAGACCGGCCAGCGCCCGCCCCGAACCATCGCTCGCAGCCAGTGGCTGCAGCACGATTCCGCGCGCTTCGCACGCTTCGGCATCGACCCGGGCAGGCCCGGTGACGACGATGCGCTTCAGCTTGTGCAGCTGCCCGATTGCCTCGGCATCGATCGGGCACGCATGGGTGATTGCGGTCGTCGCCCAGAACAATCGCGGCACGATGTCGGCCGCGTCGGTGTCCGGGTACTCGCTCCAGTTGTGCTCGAAGCTCGGGATCGGCAGTTCGTCGTTCGTGAACGCCGCGCGGTCGAGGAAGACGACGCGCTCCTTGCCGCTCACTTGCCGTTGCCGTGGTTTTCGCCCGTCAGTCGCTCGAGCGCGCGCATGAGGGCCGACGAATCGAGTTCGCTGTCGCCGGCGCCCATGAGCGCGTTCATCTGCTGCGCGATCAGCGCGGCGCCCGGCAGCGGGGTGGCGGTTTCCTGCGCGTTGTCCATGACGATGGCCATGTCCTTGTGGTGCAGCTTCACCTTGAAGCCGGGCTTGTAGTTAGAGTCGAGCATGCGCTGCCCGTGGACTTCGAGGATGCGGCTGCCGGCGAAGCCGCCCATGAGCGCCTCGCGCATCTTGACCGGGTCGACGCCGTTGCGCCGCGCGAGCAGGATGGCTTCGGCGACGCCTTCGAAGGTGAGGCCGACGACGATCTGGTTGCAGCATTTGACGACCTGGCCGGCGCCGTGGCCGCCGACGTGGACGACGTTCTTGCCGAGCACGTCGAACAGCGGACGCACCTTGTCGAAGATGGGCGCTTCGCCGCCGACCATGATCGACAGCGTGCCTTCCTTGGCCCCGGTCTCGCCGCCCGACACCGGGGCGTCGAGCATGTGCACGCCGCGTTCGGCCAGCGCCGCGGCGATGCGGCGGGTGGCGGCGGGCGACACGGTGCTCATGTCGACGACGATGTGGCCGGGCTTGGCGCCGTGCACCAGGCCGCGGTCGCCGAGGATGATCTGCTCGACGTCGGTGGTGTCGGAGACCACGGTGAACGTGATGTCGGCCTCGGCGGCGACTTCGGCCGGCGTCCCCTTGCCCAGCGCGCCGGCGACCAGCATGGGTTCGAGACGGTCGAAGCGGCGGCCGTAGACGAACAGTTGATGCCCGGCGCGCAGCAGGTTTTCCGCCATGGGGCGGCCCATGATGCCGCTGCCGATGAATCCGATTTTCATGATGCGAGCCCTTTCACCACGTAAAGCCAGAATGGCAGCGTAACCAATCCCGCCAGCGTTGACCAGCCCATGATCAGGCCCGCCAGACGGGTGTCCAGTCCGAAGCGGTCGGCCAGCGCGATGACCATCACCATGGTCGGCATGGCGGCTTCCAGTACGCCCGCTTCGCCGGGTTCGGAAAGCCTGCCCGGCCACGCCAGCGCAATGCCGAGCGCGAGCAGCGGCATCAGCGCCAGCTTGATGAGCAGCGCCACAGCGACGGCTTTTTGCGGGCGCAGGTCGTGCCAGGGAATGGTCAGGCCCAGCACGAACAGCATCAGCGGAATGGTCGGGCTGCCGGCCCAGCGCGCGGCCTCGATCAGCGGATCGAGTTGTGCGCCGGAAAGGTTGACTGCGATGCCGGCGGCGAACCCCCACACCGGCGGCAGCCTCAGCCACATCCGCAGGAACGAGGCGTGCTCGGTGTGCTTGCCGCAGCGGAAGGCGATCCACACGCCGAGCGACCACACCAGCGGCGTGGTGGCGAGCATGTCGGCGAAGAAGGGGTAGCGCGCGCCGCGCTCGCCGAACACCGTGGTGAGGAAGGGATAGCCGAAGAACAGCACGTTGCCGAAGCCGGACGCCAGCATGATCGCGCCGCGCGCAGGATTCGACAGGCCGTGCCCGAGCTGGGTGGCGAACAGCGCCAGCGCGGCGAGCCCGAGGCCGAACAGGGTGGCCGCGCCGAGAATCAG
>JAJYXA010000498.1 GCA_021791235.1 Pseudomonadota bacterium | reverse complement strand
TCGAACAGCGCCTCGAGCGCACATTGCTGTCGGCCCTGCAGCAGGGACGGGAACATGCACTGTGCTACATGGACCTCGATCAGTTCAAGGTGATCAACGACTCCTGCGGCCATGCCGCGGGCGACGAACTGCTGCGTCAGCTGGCGCTGTTGTTGAAAGGGAATCTGCGCGAACGCGATACCCTGGCCCGCCTGGGCGGCGACGAATTCGCCCTGCTGCTGGAAAATTGCAGCATCCAGGATGCGCTGGAAGTGGCGGACACCTTCCGTGCCGAGGTGCAGCGTTTCCGCTTCAAATGGGGCGATCGCATTTTCTCGGTCGGCATGAGCGTGGGCATGGTGGCGATCAATTCCGACAGCGGCACCGCAGCGAACCTGATGTCGGCGGCGGATGCGGCGTGTTATGTGGCCAAGGATCGCGGGCGCAACCAGATTCATCTGTACGAAAGCCGCGACTCAGACCTGGTGCGCCACCGCGGCGAAATGCAGTGGGTGACGCGCATTCATCGGGCGCTGGAGGAACACCGCCTGCGTTTGTCATGGCAGGAGATCCGCCGCACCGATGGCGCAGTGGAACCGGTCCGCCATGTCGAGTTGCTGCTGCGCATGGTCGACGACGATGGCAGCGAAATCCTGCCGATGGCGTTCATCCCGGCGGCCGAGCGTTATTCCATCATGCCTGCGCTGGACAGCTGGGTGATCGAGGAGACGCTGCGCCTGTGTCAGCGCTATCTGGAAGCCAAGCGCGAGCAGCAGTGCCTGTTTGCAGTCAATTTGTCGGGCGCGTCGTTGAAGGACCCGGCATTCCGCCGCATGTTGCTGGCGCGTCTGGACGAAAATCCCGCCCTGGGGCCGCACTTGTGCTTCGAGATCACCGAAACGGCGGCGATCGGCAATCTTGCCGTCGTCAATGAATTTATCGAAGCCATGCGCGCGTTTGGGTGCAGTTTCGCACTGGACGATTTCGGCAGCGGCCTGTCGTCCTTCACCTACCTGAAGAATCTGAAAGTGGATTACCTCAAGATTGATGGCGCATTCGTACGCGACATTGCCAGTAATCCCATCGATCGCTCCATGGTCGAGGCGATCCACCGCATCGGCCACCAGATGGGACTGAAAACGGTGGCCGAATATGTCGAATCGGATCAGATCCTGGCGCTATTGCGACAGATGGGCGTGGATTATGCGCAAGGGAGCGGCATCCATCGCCCCGAGCCGCTGGAAAACCTGTGCGGCCAAATCTGACGGCGGAAGCAGGGCGGCCAGATCAGCCGTCTACGCCGAAACCGGCATCGACGATGGCCTGCACCATGGCAGCGCGGTCAACCCGGGCGGGATCGTAGCTTACGCGCGCCTGGCCCGGCGTCAGCGTGACTTCCGCGCCTTGCACGCCCGGCAGGGCTGTCAGCACCTTGGTGACGCTGTTGACGCAGCCGCCGCACGTCATTCCGGTTACGGATAAAACGATTTCGTCCATGCTGACCCCCGAAAGAAGCTCCAAAATTCAATTTTATTCCAGCTGAAAAACAAAAGCCCGCGGGTCGCAGCCGCGGGCCTGTCGATTCGGGCGGGAGTTACTTTTTGCGCGGACGCTTGCGCAGGGTTTCCTTGGTGTGGTCGATCAGGCGATCGGCCACCACCTCGGCGTCGACGGCGAAGGTGCCGTTGGCCAGCGCGGCCTTGACCGATTCCACCTTGCCCGCATCGGTGACGTCGACCGAGGCCAGCTGGGATTCGAGCGAACGGATGCGGGTGCTGGATTCAGTGAGCGTCAACGAATCGCTGCCGCCCGCAGTGGGGGCGGACGCTTTGCCCGCGCCCTTGCCCTTGGCGGACGATACTTTACTGGCGGCGGGAGGGGTGATGCGCTTGTCGATTTTCACGGGGGATCCTGGTCGCGGTGGTTCGATCTTATGACTGATTGAGCTCTCAATGGTTTATCGGCAGCCTGCGGATTTTCTTTAGGCGTTGCGACCGGTTTCGCCGAGCAGCGGAATCACCCCGTCCAGTCCCACCTGATTCAACGCGTAGCTGGCCTGCGCACGCACCACCGGCTTGGCCCGGAAGGCGATGCTGACGCCGGCTTCGGCCATCATTTTCAGGTCGTTGGCGCCATCGCCCATGGCGATGACCTGCTCGCGTGCCAGATTCAGCCCGGCGCGAACGCGGTTGAGCCAGTCGGCCTTGCCTTGGGCGTCGACGATGTCGCCCAGCACGCGCCCCGTCAGCTTGCCGTCGGCCACCTCCAGCGTATTGGCCGCAGTGTAGTCCAGCCCCAGGCGGGGTTTCAGCCGTTCGGTGAAGTAGGTGAAGCCGCCCGACACCAGCAGCGTCCGGATCCCGGCCGCGCGTGCCGCAGCGAGCAGGGTCTCGGCGCCCGGCGACAGCTGCAGGCGCTCGTCGTACACCCGCTGCAGCGCGGACTGGTCGAGTCCTGCCAGCAGCGACACGCGGCGGCGCAGGCTTTCGGCAAAGTCGATCTCACCGCGCATGGCGGCCTCGGTGATCGCCGAGACCTGCGGCTTCAGGCCTTGCATGTCGGCGATTTCGTCGATGCACTCGATGGTGATCAGTGTCGAATCCATATCCATCACCAGCAGGCCGAAATCACCGATACGGCGTTCGATCGGCACCCAGCCGTGGTCGAGCATATTCACCTCGCAGAACGCAGCCACTTCGCCGCGACGGGTGTCGTTTGCCGCCACCAACCGGAATGCCGTGAGCGACACGGCCTCGATGGCCGCCGCGCCGGTCAGCCTGGCGAGCTGCTTGAGGCTGGGGGTGGGGATGTCGTGTCCCTGAACGATCAGATTCATTTCAATGGCTTATTTCAACAGGTTGAACAGGGTGATGACGTTGGCGGCGCGCGCCTCGGCGGGCGACGCTGCGCCCCCGGAAGGGGATAAACTCCAGCGCAGGCGGTTCTCGCCCGCCAGCTTGATGTCGCGCCGCGTCTGGATGAGCTGGATAATGCGGCCGGGGTCGATCGGCGGCTGCGGCACGAACTGCAGCAGGATGCTGTCCGCGCTGGCGTCGACCTTCATGATGCCGAGGGGTTTGGCGGCCAGCCGCAGGCGATGGGTGTCGAGCAGCGCGCGCGCCGGGTCGGGCAGCTGGCCGAAGCGGTCGATCAGCTCTTCCTGCAGCTGGGTGAGTTCCTCTGCGCCGTGCACGCTCGCCAGCCGCTTGTACAGTACCAGCCGCTCGTGGACGTCGGGACAGTAGTCCACCGGCAGCAGCGCGGGCAGATGCAGGTTGATCTCGGACACCACGCCGAGCGGCTGGTTCATGTCCGGCTCCTTGCCCGCCCTCAGGCTGGCCACTGCGCCAGCCAGCATGTCGTTGTAGAGCGAGAAGCCGACTTCGAGGATTTCGCCGCTCTGCTTCTCGCCCAGCACCTCGCCGGCGCCGCGAATTTCCAGATCCTGCATGGCAAGATAGAAGCCCGAGCCGAGTTCCTCCATTAATTGAATGGCTTCCAGGCGTTTCTTCGCCTGCGGCGTGAGGGTGCGGTCCTCCTCAACCAGCAGATAAGCGAAGGCCTGGTGGTGCGAGCGGCCGACGCGACCGCGCAACTGATGCAGCTGTGCCAAGCCGAATTTGTCGGCGCGGTTGATGAGGATGGTGTTGGCGGTCGGGATGTCGATGCCGGTTTCGATGATGGTGGTACACAGCAGGATGTCATAACGCTGCTGGTAAAAGTCGCGGATCACCTGTTCCAGTTCGCGCTCGCCCATCTGGCCGTGACCGACGCGGATGCGCGCCTCCGGCAGCAGCTTCTCCAGCCGTTCGCGCATGTTTTCTATGGTGCTGACTTCGTTGTGCAGGAAATACACCTGGCCGCCGCGCTTCAGTTCGCGCAGAACCGCCTCGCGGATCAGGCCGCCAGAAAACGACTGCACGAAGGTCTTGATCGCCAGCCGCTTCTGCGGGGCCGTTGCAATGACCGAGAAATCGCGGATGCCTTCGAGCGACATCGCCAGCGTGCGCGGAATCGGTGTCGCGGTCAGCGTCAGCACGTCGACCTCGGCGCGCAGCGCCTTCAGTTGCTCCTTCTGCCGCACGCCGAAGCGGTGCTCCTCGTCCATGATGACCAGCCCCAGGCGCGCGAATTTCACGTCCTTCTGGATCAGGCGGTGGGTGCCGATGACGATGTCGAGCTTGCCGTCCGCGAGGGCCTGCAGCGCCTCGGCCTGCTCCTTCGGGGTGCGGAAGCGCGACAGCTCGGCGAGCTTCACCGGCCAGGCGGAAAAGCGGTCGGAGAAATTATTGAAGTGCTGCTCGGCCAGCAGCGTGGTCGGCACCAGCACCGCCACCTGGTAGCCGCCCATCACCGCCATGAAGGCGGCGCGCAACGCGACCTCGGTCTTGCCGAAGCCGACGTCGCCGCACACCAACCGGTCCATCGGCTTGCCCACCTGCATGTCGGCCATGACGGCGGCGATGGCGGCGGCCTGGTCGGGCGTTTCCTCGTAGCCGAAGCCCTCGGCGAAGGCCTCGTAATCATGCGGCGAGAATTTGAACGCGTGGCCCTCGCGCGCGGCACGCAACGCATACAGGTTCAAGAGCTCGGCGGCGGTGTCGCGCGCGGCCTGCATGGCGCGGCGGCGCGCCTTCTCCCACTGGTCGGTGCCGAGCTTGTGCAGCGGCGCGGCGCCTTCGCCCGCGCCTGAATAGCGCGAGATCAGGTGCAGGTTGGCGACCGGCACGTAGAGCTTGTCGCCCTTGGCGTATTCGAGCTGCAGGAACTCGGTGTCGCCGTCGCCGAGGTCCATGTTGATCAGGCCGAGGTACTGGCCGACGCCGTACTGCGCGTGCACCACCGGGTCGCCGAGCTTGAGTTCCGATAGGTCGCGCAGCAGGTTGTCGATCTGCGTCGCGCGGGCCTCGCGCGCGCGCCGGGTCTTCGGCGGGATGGCGTAGAGCTCGGTTTCCGTGACGACGGCGAGCGAACCATCTGCCGTGAGGAAGCCTTCGGCGAGCGGGCCGTAGGTCAGCAGAATGCGGTCTGATTTCAGCTGGCAGGCAGCCCAGCCCTCGCATAGCGTGGCGTCGAGCCCGTGCTCGGCGAGGTATTCGTGCAGGGTTTCGCGGCGCCCGGCCGAGGGTGCGACGATCAGCACCGAGCCTTTGAAGCCGTCGACAAAGCGCTGCAGCTTGGCGACCGGATGCGCTTCGCGCCGATCGACCGAAATCGGCGGTACCGGACGCGCCAGCCCGTCGCCGCTTTGCTCGATATCCAGCCTTGCGTAGCCCTTGGCCAGGCTGAAAAAGGCGTCGGTCGGCAGGAACAATTCGGCGGGCGGCAGCAGCGGGCGGCCCTTGTCGCCCGACAGCAGGCGATGGCGGCTTTGCGCATCGGCCCAGAATGCCTGGCCGGCCGGGTCGAGCGCGCCATGGCTGACGAAGCGGGTGTGCCTGGGCAGATAGTCGAACAGCGTCGCCGTCTCGTTGAAAAACAGCGGCAGGTAATACTCGATGCCGGCAGGGGCGAGGCCGTTGCTGACGTCCTTGTAGAGCTTGGACTTGGACGGATCGCCTTCGAAGCGCTCGCGGAAGGCCTGTCGGAAACGGGTGATGCCGGCCTCGTCGAGCGGAAACTCGCGCGCGGGCAGCAGGCGCACTTCGTTGACCGGGTAGATGCTGCGCTGGGTGTCGACGTCGAACGCGCGCAGCGTTTCGATCTCGTTGTCGAACAGGTCGATGCGGTAGGGCAGGGCGCTGCCCATGGGAAAGAGGTCGATCAGGCCGCCGCGGATGGAGAATTCGCCCGGCGCGAACACCTGGTTCACGTGCGTGTAGCC
>JAJYXA010000343.1 GCA_021791235.1 Pseudomonadota bacterium | reverse complement strand
TAGAAGGGGAAAATCAAGGCCACGGTCAAACCGAAAGCCAAATACGAAAACAACAAGTTGCGCAGAATGCTCGGTTTCAAAGCCCGGCTCCAGAGAGTGCGGCGGAATATTCCACAAGCTTAACATGGACATGTCTATTTCGTGCTATGCCCTTCAGGGTCAGGAATTGCCGCCGTAGACCCAATCGGGCACGGCGTTTCGTGCCCGTTTCGTCTCAAGAGGAGCCTGTCATGACAGTCAATGCAGCGAGCTCCAACAGCGGCGCAGCCCAAGCCACGGCGATTCAAGCCAAGGCCGAGTCGGGCGAGGCGCAGCGAGCGGGACGTGATGCGACGAACGACGGAGATTCGGACGACGGCAGTGTTTCTGCCGCCAAGGCGCCGACTTCGACGGTCAATATGAGCGGACAGACCATCGGCAAGCTCATCAACATCATGGCCTGAGCAGTACCGCACGCGCCCCCGAGGCACTGAAACGCTGTGCCCGGGGGCGCGTGCATCTGTCGCCGTCCGATCGCTACATCGCGGCGAGGAAGGCGGGCAGCGCCGAGAGTGCGGCCGATCCACTTGTCCCGGATGCGGCGGCGTTCGTCGGGGGTGATCTGCGCGAAGCCCCGGGCGACGATTTGGTGCAGCGTCCCGTCGCCCTTGCGGGTTGCCCAGTGGAACTGGCCGGAGTAGAGCGGCGCGGAGTCGCGGAACTGATCCTGCAGGTTGAACTTGGTGAGGTAGTAGAGAGCCGGGGGCTGATCGGCGACGAAGACCCTGATCTCGTTGTTTCCCGCCGCCCGGATCAGCGCTTCATAGTTCGGATACTGCTTGAAATTCCGGATGCCGTGCGCCATCAGCCAGTCGATGTCGGCATCGCCCTCCTTGACGCCGACGGTGAAGCCCCGCCGGCTACTGACGTCGGAGATGCCGCCGATGGACTTGTGAAAAAAGATGGGTACTTCGATGCTGGCGTAAGGCCGGGAGAAATCCAGGGTCTTGGAGCGCGCAGCGGTTTGGAAGATGGTGTCGATGACGTCGGCCCGGCCGGTCTGCAGGTTCTGCAGCGCCTTGTCCCATTCGGTGGCCTGGAGCTTCACGGGAATGCCGGTCTTTTGCGACCACAGCGTCCAGGTATCCTTCAGTATCCCCTGGAGACGGCCGTCCTGGTCGCGAAAGCTGTAGGGCGGATAGTTGTCATCCAGCGCCACCGTGATCGAACTGGGCTGCTCCGGCGGCGGCACGGCCGTGGCCCGGGCGGATTGGCCGACGGCAAGGGCCAGGGAGAAAATGCCCAACCAGCGCAGCAGTGCGGCAGACGGAAAGGCGAACCCCGGGCGCCTCATCGCCCGGAGCGCGGCGTCGGCGGACGACCGCAAGCGGCGACCGCCGCATTGTTCAGGGCGGCTCGTGACATCTGTCGTAAGATATACTTTTTGGCTGCCCGATGGCAAGCGCTCATCGCCTTTGTCGCTGTTCGTGCTGTCTTGGTGGCGAATGGGCTTCACGCTGCCCGATCACTAGACTCCGCGTTCCTTGCGCTCGCGCTCTATCTGGATGATGTAGCGCTGTATCAGCTTCATCATCGCCCCGGGCAACTTGATGAACTCGCAGCCGGAGCGCTGCAGGATCTTGCCATTGGCAGCGGTGATGTCGTAGATGTTGCGTACGCGCATGTCGAAGCTGACCATGCCGACGTTGGGTAGATCGATGCTGGCGCCAAAGAATTGCGCGTCCAGCGCCAGGGTGACAGCGCCGGGAGGCACCACCAGACAGACGCCGCCGCAGCTGATATTGAACACCACCGCCGACACCGTCTTGATCGAGCCATCCTCCTGCGGTAGCGGGATGCTGGCCCGCAGCGGGTTGGCCAGCGGCGTCGTCAAGCGATAATATTCGCGCCGCTGCAGACGGAACAAGGCCGCCGGGACGTCGCTCTGGAAGGCGTCGCGGCCCTGGTATTTGACCGGCCTGACGCCGTTCAGCATGAACTGGATCTTGATCCGCGCCTTGCTCGATATGCTGTTGATCTTGTCTGCCCGCAGCAACTTGCGGTTCATCTCCATGTTGCTGCCATAGTCGAAGATCATGGTCTTGCCGTCGGGCGAGATCTCGAGCAACGAGGTCAGGAGAAAGTCATTACCGTGATTGAAATAGAAGGTGATGAGCGAACCGGCCTCGCGCATGCCGCGCAGGATCATGAGCGCCTCGGTGGCTGAGGTCTGCTCGTACTCGCTGTATTCGTCGTCGGCATCGGGCGTCTGCTTCCCGGCCTGCATGGGCTGGCGGGCCTGATCGTCGCTTGAAGCGGCAGCAGCGGATCGCGCCGTGCGGCCAGATACCGCATCCTGCTGCTCGTGCACCACGGCTCGCGCCTGGGTGAGCACAGCCTCGATAAATTGTTCCATCGAAGGCATCTCGAACCAGGAACCGCTCGAGGTGACGATCTTCTCGAAACTCCGCCGACTGCTCTCGCCCGCTATCCAGTCGCGATAGCTTCTGAGGCTGCCGGCAAAGCTCGTGAGCAGTTTCTGCGCGGTCAATTTGCGCTCGCGTTCGAGCGCCACCAAGTCGCGATAATTTCTAAGACTGCCGACCAGGGTGGTGAACAGTTTCTGCGCGGTCAACTCGGTCTTGGTCTTGTAGTCGTTGATCTCGTGGGAGACGATGACGTCCTGCGCCGGCGCCAAGCCAGCCTGACCGGTGCGCAGGACGATTCGGACCAGCTTGTTGCCCAGTTCGGTCCGGATCCTGTTCGCGAGGATCAGACCGGCGTCGTCAGATTCCATCACCACGTCGAGAAGAATCACGGCGATATCGGGATTGTCGGCCATGATCCGGAAGGCTTCTGCCCCCGTATAAGCGTGGAAGAAGCGCAGGGACTTGGCTTCGAACGAGAAATTCCTCAGCGCCAATGCGGTGACGTCATGGACCTCCTTCTCGTCATCGACGATGAGGACATACCAGTGGCCGTCGTCATTGGCCGCCTCTTTCTCGTCCGGCGCGAATACCAAGTCGCCCGCTGCGACCTCATCACGCTTGAGCCCGTTATTCATGCTCATTGGTTCCTTGCAAGGCGGTCTCGCAACCACGACCGATGGTCCGCCCGAGTCTCCGATTTGCACGAGCCGGGCGGCACAGACGACGATATAGATTAATCCTAAAAAAATCGAGGTGCAACAAAGGGGGCTGGCGGCTCGGGGGGGGCGGCCCCGCCGGGCGAGCGCGAGTCCAACTGGGGTTCCGCCAGCGGCCACTGGATGGCGAAGGTGGTGCCCTGGCCCGGCTGGCTGCGGCAGCCGATGCTGCCCTTCAAGGTCTGCGTGATCAGGTTATACACGGTGTGCAAGCCCAGGCCGCTGCCGCCGACGCCGCGCTTGGTGGTGAAGAAGGGGTCGAAGATCTTGGCCAGAACGTCCGGGCTCATCCCCTTGCCGTCGTCGCTGAACTCCAGTTCCAGCCGGTCGTCGGGTTTCCTCACCACGATGCGGATCGCCCCTCCCGGCCGCTCGTCATGGGCGTGGGTGAGCGAATTCATGACCAGGTTGGTGATGATTTGCGAGAACATCCCGGGGTAACTGTCGATCTCGATTTCCTCCGCGCAGTCGATGGCGTAGCTGACCCCCGTTTTCTTCAACGCCGGCCTCAGGCTGGTCAGGATATCCTCCAGGTAAGCCCTCACCTTGAACCGCCGCCGGCTCTCGCTCGACTGGTCCACGGCGACCTGCTTGAAACTGTTGATCAGCTCTGCGGCGCGCCCCAGGTTGTTGAGTATCATTCGGCTGGACTGCTCCGCCACCGCTACGTACTGTTCCAGATCGGCCTTCTTCATCTGCCCCTGGCGGTACAGCGCGGCCAGCCGCCGCGTCTCGTCCTCGAGGGTGGAGGCCGCGGTCACGCCGACGCCCACCGGCGTATTGATCTCGTGGGCAACCCCGGCCACCAAGCCGCCCAGCGCGGCCATCTTTTCCGACTGGACCAGATGCTTTTGGGCCTGCTGCAAGCTCTCCAAGGTCAGCTTGAGTTCTTCGTTCGAACGACTGAGGTCTTGCGTGCGCAGGCCAAGCTGTATCTCCGCCCGCTTGCGTTCGGTGATGTCCTGAAACGAGCCGTAAAGCCGGTAGCGCTCTGCGCCGGTCGCCGGTCGCAACAGCTTCGAGATGGCGCGCATGTAGCGGACCGACCCATCGGTATGCCTCACCAGCAATTCGCATTCCTCGGGCTGCCCGGGCACCAGTGCCGCAACGTACTGGCCGAAAGGCATTTCATCGTCGGCGACGGAACAGCGCCAGAGGTCCTCCGCCTGCAGTCGATCGGCGTCCAGCCCGAACAGCTGCTCGCACGAGCCCGCCAACCAATCGATGCTGAAAGCGCCCTCTTGCTCCCGGGAGCAGGAATAAATGAGGTCGGAACTCATGGCTGAAACGATGCGGTAGCGCGCCTCGCTCTCCGCCAGATTCACCGCGAGCCGCTCCTTCTCCAGCCCCAGCCGTAGCGCGGCGTCGATCGTCTGATGCAGGAAACGCGCGCTGGCAAGCATGGCGACCAGGAATACGACGGTCATGAATCCGAATGCCCAGTGGAGCGGCGAATCCGCCTGCAGCAATATGCGGGCCGACGTCGGCAGGCAAACCAGCAGCGCGAAGGTCCTGAAGGCCGCCGGCACCGGCCCCAGGATCGGGACGGCCCCCGCCACCATTCCGCCGAGCACCAATCCGGTAAACAGCAGCGCTCGATCCGGCGCGTTCCACAATAACAATGCGCTTCCGGCCCCCCAAGCGACAGCAAGCAGCGCCGTGGCAACGAGATAGCGCTGCCGCCACATCGGCGCTGCGGCGGCGTCTCGCTCCCGCGCCCGGAAACGCCGGGCCAGTTCGTAGCGGCCGACCGCGGTGGCAACGACGACGCACCACCAGACGAAGGTGGCGCCGGCCGCGGTATGAAGCGTGGCATCGACATAGGCGAGCAGGGAGGCAATCGCGATGGTGACCGCCAGCGCAACCCCCGCATTGCGGTAGAGCAGCGCGGTTTTTTGGCGTTGCGCTTCTGCTTCGATGTCCGGCGCGGCCTCGGCCGGTCTGACATCACCCATCTCGTTGTCGGCACCCATCGTCATCAGTGCAACTCCCGGGAGGCTTCGGTCGGTTTGTGGTGGTGCCCGGGCATCTTAGCCGTTTTGCATTCGGGGAAGAAGGCTCTCGGACCGGCGGGCGCTTCTCGGCCGGGCCCGTTTCTGCTGCTCGGCGTCTTCCTGGATGGCGGCCGATGAGCAGGGGTTCGTGGGGCCTCGGCTCCCGATCAAGCGGCGATTCGTACCGTTTCGCAGCACTCATCGCCGTCGGCGGATGCGATAATAGGCCGGACCAAGAAGCCAAAGGCCGCCCCGCCGATGAAAAAACTGCTGACGGTTTGTCTCGCAATCGCTGCAGCCCTGCCCGCGTGGGCGGCGAGCCCTAGAAAACCCCCGGCTTTTGTCGCGGACCTGTCGCCGCAAACGATCAGGCACGGAGCGCTCTGTCCGCTGCCGAGCAAGGGGCCTTGCGTCATCAAGAAGCCTGTCGGCATGCGCTACCGCTTGCTGACCGCCGGGGTCGACCTGGAGGACAAGGGCGACTACTGGATCGCCGATTTCAGCCAGTCCAAGGGGCCGGCGACGGGCAGTGTCATGCTGCGGGTGGTCGGCGAGAACGGCGATCAGTACGACATCGAAGTGCGTTTTCCCCGGCCGCCGGTGATCAAGGCCAAGCCGGTCGCGAAGCCGCCTGCCGCGGTGAAGGTACCGGCCCCGGCCCCGGCGTCCTGAGGCGCGCCGGAACCTCGGACGAGAAAAAGGCTTG
>JAJYXA010000076.1 GCA_021791235.1 Pseudomonadota bacterium | reverse complement strand
TCGCAGGGCATCGTGCATGGAAAAAAAGTGACCTGTCCGATGCACAGCTGGAATATCGAGCTCGACTCCGGCTGCGCCGTGGCGCCCGACCACGGCTGCGCGCGCGAGTTCGCCGTCAAGGTCGAAGACGGCCGGGTGTGGCTCGATCTGACTGCGGCCGAGCGCGTCGCCGCCTGAGGCATCCTTCCTCGCACCAGCCCGGTGCAGGGAAGGGTGCACGTGCCCCAAGCCGCGCCGTTTTCATTCGCCGTTTCGCGCCAGTCTGATGGCAAACCCTTGATCTGGAAGGTCCTGTTCAAGCTGGCACAGAGGCTGCTGTGTACCGGGTGTGCGCCTCACACACCCGTCACAGGGCGGCGCGCTGAACGGAGGCTGACATGAAGATCGACTGCGGGCACTACCCGCTGATGGGGGGCTTCGACGAACTGCTCGAAGCGCCGGGCAAGCCGCGCGACGGGGCGGCCGGCCTGTGCGACTACTTCGCCGAACTGCCTGCCGACGAACTCGAGGCGCGCCATCATGCCGTCGACGCCGCCATCATGGCGGCGGGCATCACGTTCACAGTCTATTCTGAAGCGGGCAACATCGACCGCGCCTGGCCTTTCGACGTGGTGCCGCGCATCCTCCAAAAGGCCGAGAGGGACCGCATCGAGGCCGGACTGAAGCAGCGCCTGAAGGCGCTCAACCGCTTCATCGACGACATCTACCACGCGCAGCAGATCATCAGGGACGGCGTATTTCCTGCCGAGGTGCTGGCCGATTCGAAGAATTTCCGCGCGGCCTGCATCGGCGCCAATCCGCCGTTCGGGGTGTGGGCGCACATCTGCGGCACCGACCTGGTGCGCGACGGCGACGGCACGGTCTACGTGCTGGAGGACAACCTGCGCGTGCCCTCGGGGGTTTCCTACATGCTGGAGAACCGCCAGCTGATGAAGCGGCTGTTTCCCGAACTGTTCGCGCGCTATGACGTGCTGCCGGTGGACGATTACACCGCGCAGCTCTATGACATGCTGGCCTCCCTGTCGCCGCGCGCAGGCGACCGGCCGGAAATTGCGGTGCTGACGCCAGGGGTGTTCAACTCGGCCTATTTCGAACATTCCTACCTGGCGCAGCAGATGGGCGCGCACCTGGTCGAAGGCCCCGATCTGGTGGTGCTCGATGACGACTGCGTCTACATGAAAACGATCGAGGGGCTGACCCGGCTCGACGTGATCTACCGCCGCATCGACGACGACTTCATCGACCCCGAGGTGTTCCGCGCCGATTCGGCGCTCGGCGTGGCGGGCCTGATGCGCGCCTGGAAAAAGGGCAACATCGGCATCGCCAACGCGCCCGGCGCGGGGGTGGCCGACGACAAGGTGGTGTATGCCTACGTGCCGCAGATGATCCGCTACTACCTCGGCGAGGAGGCGATCCTGCCCAACGTGCCGAGCTATCTGTGCATGAACGAGGCTGATTGCGCCTATGTACTGGCAAATCTGGATAAATTGGTGGTCAAGCCCGCCAACGAATCGGGCGGCTATGGCATGCTGGTGGGGCCGAAGTCGACCGCGGAAGAGCAGGCGAAATTTGCCGAGCTGATCCGTGACAATCCGCGCAACTACATGGCGCAGCCGACCCTGTCGCTGTCGACCGTGCCGACCCTGTGCGAAGGCGCGATCGAGCCGCGCCACGTCGACCTGCGGCCGTTCGTCCTGCAGGCCCGGGATTTCTACGTCACCCACGGCGGCCTGACGCGCGTGGCGCTGCGGCGCGGCTCGCTGGTGGTGAACTCGTCGCAGGGCGGCGGCAGCAAGGACACGTGGATCGTGCAGGGAGCCTGCTGATGCTGGCCCGGGTCGCCGAGAACCTGTACTGGATGGCGCGCTATCTCGAACGCGCCGAGGACACTGCACGCCTCATCAACGCCACCACCATGATGCTGATGGACATGCCGCGCGGCGCCAGCTTCGGCTGGGAAGATCTGCTGAAGGTGGTGGGCCTCGACGAAGCCTTCTACATGCTGTACGACGAGGCGAGCGAGACCGCGGTGATGAGCTTCCTCATCCAGGACGAGCGCAACCCGTCGTCGATCTTCACCTGCGTGCGCCATGCGCGCGAGAACACCCGCACCTTCCGCGAAGTGCTGCCGCGCGAATCGTGGGAGTGGGTCAACGAACTGTATCTGTACGCCAGCACCCATCTGACCCAGGCGCTCGACCGCCGCAAGCGCTTCGAGGTGCTGACCGAGATCATCCGCCGCCGCCAGGCCGTGGTCGGCCTGCTCGCCGGAACCATGAGCCGCGACGAGGCCTTCCAGTTCATGCGGCTGGGACGCAACGTGGAGCGCGCCGACATGACGACCCGCGTGCTCGACGTCAGCTACGCCATCAACCTGCCGTACCAGGATAGCCAGTACTACGACCTCGTCTGGATGAGCGTGCTGCACGCGCTGTCGGCGCATCAGATGTACCGCCGCCACGTCGGCGTGCGCGCTACCGGCCACAAGGTGCTGGCCTTCCTGCTCAACGACGTGCAGTTCCCGCGCAGCGTGCGCCACTGCCTGCACGAAATCCAGTTCGCCCTGGACGAACTGCCGGGCGCCGAGCCGATGCGGCGTCTGCAGGGCATGCTCGATCGGGTGGACCGTGCCGATTTCCGCCGGCTTGCCGATCACGGCCTGCATGAATTCTGCGACGACATCCAGGCCCGGCTGGCCGACCTCAACGCGGCCATCGGCCAGACCTATTTCCGTGCGGCGGATCCGCAAAAAATGACGCAAACCCTGTTCAGCCTCGTGTGAACCCATGACGTCATCACTGGGTTTTGCCCGCGTCGGCGACAAGCAGAATTCGCCCGCCTTCGAGGACTATCTCGGCCAGCTGCTGGAAGAGCGCGACCGCATCGGGCTCACCGACTGCATCCGCCAGATCGACGCGCTGATGATCACCGTCGAGCCCGCGCATTCGCTCGCCTACGTTGCCGAGCTGTGCGTGATGACGCCGTATCACTACCTCGTCACGCTCGAATCCGAGTCGCACTTCACCCATGTCCTGCGCATCGACATGTCGGCGCCCGACATCCTGGTGCGCGAGGTGAAGGACCCCAACGTGCGCGGTATCTTCCGCAGCCTCAACGAGGTCTATCCTATCGGTGCGGTCAAACCGAATTCGCGCTACATGGGTGAGGTGCTGCGCGTCACCGATCCGCACGCCGTGGTCGACATGCAGAAGGCGCGTGACATCCGCTTCTTCAACCAGGACCAGATCCGCAAACTCGAACTGCCCGGCAACCTTGCGGTGGTCAAGCCCAGCCCCTACACCCACAATATCGTCGCCTACTGGGAACGCCCCGAGGCGGATATCCGCGTCTATGCGCTCGGCTGGAGCAGCATCCGCGAGGACATGCAGGCGGCCTACGAGGGCGCCAAGGCGACGCAGAAGAAACTCGGCATCGACACGCTGCTGCTGCCGATCGACCATCTGGCCACCCGTATCTACAGCCAGAACCGCGAAGCCGCGATCCTCGAATACCTCACCCTGTCGAGCTATTACTACTGGGGCTCCTACGACATCGCCGACCAGAATTCCTCGACCAACGTCACCAAGAGCGTGCATATCGAAAACGAACTCGAATGCCCCGCCAAGGTCTTCACCGCTGCGAACCACCCGTATTTCATGAACCACCTGCTGACCGAGTCGCCCACCGAAGCCTTCGTGCGGAATTTCGGTCCGCGCCTGCATCACGTCGCGGTCGCGGTGAAGGACGGCGAGACGGCCGGCCTGGCCAATATCGACTTCGTCGTGCAGTCCCTGCGCGACTGCGGACAGAAATTCCTGCTCGACGTCATCGGCTCGAAGGAAGCCGGCCTCAAGCAGATCTTCTCAAGCGCGTCGGAGTACTCCTCGCTCATCGTCGAATACGTCCAGCGCTTCGGCGGATTCCAGGGGTTTTTCACCAGGGACAACGTCGCCGAACTGACCCACGCCGCGGGCGTCGAGGAAAACCTGAAAGCCTTGCAGCAAGCCGCACAGGCGTAATCAGACCAAAAAAATTATGCGCAGACACGCTCAAGCCGGTGGGCGTGTTGTCGGGGCGATTCAGTGCTGCATGATTGTTGTCCCTCATTGGTTCGACTACATGGCCTAATCCTCATACCAGGTGCACGAAATGATCTCGCAGCCGGGGTACTCACGCTCCGCTTGTTCTGACGCGTCCTCGGGGTCGGCTGCGTCGCAGTCGAAGGCGAGCTTGAGCTTATCGTCCCGATTCTCGTAAAGCATCACGCGGTATGGTTTTAGATTTGCGCTGGACACAGCTTTCCGAAGCCGGCGTTTTTCGACGGCTGCTCGGAACCACTCGACGTAATGGTCTCCGACAGGCTCGAATGCATCGCCAAGATCGCGTGCTTCAAGAGCGGCTCCCAGCATGGCTGCAGTTTTCCAGGGTGATCCACCGAAGGTCCCCATCCAGCTAAGGTGTCTTACCTCAAGCCATAGCTCTTTGAGACTGGCCTCTGTTGCGCCTGCGGAAACGAGATTGTCCATGAGGACTTCAATGGGCTTGCCAACCCCGCCGATGGCCAAGTCGGTGAAGCGGCACCACCGATACAGCGCTTCACCATGCGAAACGCTCAGGTATTGCTGTTTAACGTTCAGCATGTTCCTCTCCTTGGGATCAAGACGCTCATCACCACGACGAAGCATCCTTGTCTCAGGGAGAGGCGTTGCGTGGCACGACGAAAAAACAGCCGGAGTGCGGAGACAGTCAGAGCCTGAAGGCTCTCTTTTAACCTAGGGGTTTGCCAAGGCGGAATAAGTCAAAAAAACTGGATAAGACAGCCATCGAAACGTCCCCTTCTATCAACTTATTTGATCAGAGTCCGCGGATAGTCCAGTGCCGCCAATCGCGCACAATCAACGGTGTGGGATGCGACGTACAGCTGGAAAATGCGTTCAGGAAGAGCGGGGCCGAGCAGTCCCGCAAGATGGTGGGATGCGACGTGCAGTTGGAAAAGGCGTCCACACCGTTCTATCGGCCGGGGTTGCCACGTTCTCGGGCTAGATACGTGAGCCCCCGCGCCGGTTCTTCACACGGCTGAGCAGCATCTTGCAGTTGACCTTGACGACATGGCGGCGTGAAAACAGATTTCTGCGGACGAAATCCTCGAGCGCCGTGTTGTCTTCGGTCAGGGTGTGGATATGCAGGCTGGTCATGTCGCTCATGATGTAGAGGCTTCTGACCTCGGGTTGTCGGGCCAGGTCTTCGGCGACCATTTCGATCCCCTGCGGATCGACCTCGACATCGAAGAACGCCGACACGGTGGTGCCGACCTTCTCGGGGTTCACGATGACCGTGAATTTTTCGATGATGCCGTCCTCGATCAGGCGCTGCACCCGGTCGCGGGCATGCACCCGGGAAATGCCCAGCTCGCGGGCGATGTCGGCAAAGCTCTTGCGGCCGTCGTCGACCAGCATGGCAAGGATTTTCTGATCCAGATCGTTCATGGGCATCGCGCCGTCCTTTACATCCACACGTTCCACAGCATGCGCAGCGAGATCGCCAGGACGATCGCGCCAAAAATCCGCTTGAGCCGCTTGACCGGCAGGTCGTGCGCCAGCCGGACGCCGAGCGGGGCCGTCGGAATGGCCGCGCCGGCGATCGCCGCCAACGCGGGCAGCGACACGTAGCCGACGGTTCCGGGCGGCAACTGCGCATGCCCCCAACCGGACAGCACGAAGCCCGCCGTGCCGAACAGCGCGATCGGGAAACCCAGCGCGGTGGAGATGGCGATGGCGCGTTTGAGGTCGAGGTTGCAGGCATGCAGGAAGGGGACGGTGATGTTGCCGCCGCCGATGCCGAGCAGCGCCG
>JAJYXA010000126.1 GCA_021791235.1 Pseudomonadota bacterium | reverse complement strand
CTTCCGATGCCATGCCGGCCAGGTGGCCCGCCCACTCGTTGGAGCGGATCATGATCTCGTTGGTGATGACGTCGAGCTTCTTCTGCGTCTCGCCCTGCACGTTCTCGGAATCGAGCGAGCCCATCACGCCCAGCAGCGCGCCCTTGTTGACGGCGTTGGAGATGGCCTTGCAGGCGGTGACGACGTCGTTCAGCAGCGAGGTGAAATCGCCGGTGGCGCCGGCGGTGCGGCGCTGTTCTTCAATGATGAACTGGGTAAGGGTGGTGCCGGTGTGCATGACGGTCTCCAGGATGCGGGGAAAATAAAAATATTAGAACAATCAAACATTTTATCATGTGATAAAGGCATCAAATACCCCTCGCCGATGCCCAGCGCGCCGCCTGTGGACATTAAAAAACCCGCCACAGGGCGGGTTTGCGGGTCGCCGAGGTCGGCAGATCAGGTTTGCATACGCCGGCTCACGCGGAAGCCGACCAGACCCAGGCCGGCCAGCATCGTCATCCAGGTGGCGGCTTCCGGTACCGGCTGCGCCACGGGATTGATCGTCAGGGATTGCAGCCTGGCCAGGTCTGCCAACTTGTCCTTGTTGGTGGCACTGGCGGCGATTGCCAGCCAGTCGTAGGTCCCGGTGTAGGTCGCCAGGCTGACGCTCTTGATGTTGTTCACGCTGCTGGTGTTGTTGTAGGTCGTTGCCGTCCCCCCCAGCAGGCTGGCCTTGAGGCCGGCCGGGCTGAAGGTGCCGGTGCCGGCCCACAGGCTGAGGTCGGAGTCGCCGCCGTACTGCTGCAGGGTCAGCGTCTGCAGGCTGACGGCCTGGGAAAACGTGAGCAGGATCAGGTCGTCCGCGTTCGTGTTGCCGAGCGCACTGGCGCTGCCCGTGCAACTTACCCCTTCGCGGCTGTTGCACACGCCCAGGCCGGCACCTGACGTCAGGGTCAGCGCGGCCGTCGCGAATTGCTTGCCGATTCCCGTGCTGCCCCAGGCGCTGGCCGTGAGCGCCACGCCCCCGGCTGTGGTGGTGTAGCTGTTGCCCAGGGCGGCGGCGGAGACGCTCCCCGAAGTGAAGGAGAAATCGATGGCGTGCGCCTGGGCGGAAACCAGGACGAAACCGAGGGCGGTGGCGAAACGGTTGAAAGCGGTCATGTCTGCTCCTGTCATTCAGGGGGTGTCAGGTCACTGGGCCTGACAACCGGGTTTAGCCTGGAATGGAGCAAGATGCATGCTTACCGTGGCTGATTCACTGTAAGATATTGAATTAAAAACACATAACGCTGGATGTGCGTTGGCGGCAGGCTCGTCGCACGCAGGATTCCACAGGCCGGGATGACGGAATTCAGTCAGTGCCGCCGACAAGCTGGTCCGACCGGGTGAAGGTCCAGGTGCGGGTGATCGACAGGATGTCGGCTTTTTTGCGCATCTCGTCGGGGAAGGGCGCGTAGGGCGCGGCGAGCTGGACGATCTTGATCGCGGCAGCGTCGAGGATCTTGGAGCCGGACGAGCGATCGATGTCGACGTTCTCGATGCGGCCATCGGAATAGATCGACACGGTCAGCCTCAGGCTGCCGTAGATGCTCTGGCGGCGCGCGGCTTCGGGATAGTTGACGTTGCCGATACGCTCGACCTTGGTGACCCAGTCCTCCACGTAGCGCGCGAACGCGTATTCGCGCACGTTGGCGCCGACGAACGCACGCTTGGGGCGTTTCTGGTATTCGTCCCATTGCTGCGAGATGCGCGCCTGCAGTTGCGCCATTTCGCGTGCCTGCGCGTTGAGCTGGCTGGCGTCGAGGGTGGGCTGGGGCGGGGCCGGCGTTGCCGCAGGCGGCGGGGTCTGCAGCTGGCCGTCGGTTTTCAGCTGGCTCAACAGGGTTTTCGCCTGCTGTTCGAGCGCGGACACTTTGGCCTGTAGCGCGGCTTCATCGTTCCCGGTCTGGGTTCGGGCACTGGCGGGGAGCGGGCTTTTCAGCCTGCGGTCTTCGTCGGTGTTGCCGCCCCCCGCCAGATTCACCTGCGCCAGCGCATCGGGATTAAGCGGAGATTCAGTGGTCTTGGCGTTGACCAGCACCACCTCCATCGGCAGGTTGGGGTCCTCGAACAGGTGCGGGTTGACATGCACGAACTGGGTCGACAGCACCATGCCGTGCACCGCCGCCGACGCCAGCAGGGCCAGCGCCATGCGCGTGCCCTGCTTGGAAGGGGCGGCGAGAGTGGGGGACGGGGCAGGGGCAGACACCATGGGGACCGGATGTGGGGGCAAGCCTGATTTTACGGAAGCGCGGCGCTGCTGTCAGGCGGTGTTTCCAGCGTCTCCCGATACTCGGCATGAAAGCTGATGTCGAGCAGGTCGATATTGGAAATCGCGAGCAGCACCTTGGATCCCGGCGCAACGCCCGCCACCGAGGGCGCGCGCGTCACCATCGGCAGGGTGTCGAAGCGCACCAGGTCTTCGCGGATCACGCTGGCGGTGACTTCATGGATGTTTTCCTGGATCAGCCAGCGCAGCATCCAGTAACGCTCCAGCCTCCGCTGAAATTCATTGTAGGCGTCGTACGCCAGTTCGAAATCGCGCACCGTCGAAAACAGTTGCTCGCTCCGCGGGGGGTACACCGGATCGGTCCCTTGCACGATGCTGATCAGCTGGCGCTGGTTGACGAGGTCGACGTAGCGCCGCAAGGGCGACGACGACCACGCGTACTGGTCGACGCCGAGGCCGACGTGCGGGTCGGGCGACGTCGTCATGCGCGTCTTGCCGTTGGATTGCGCGCGGTAGATGCCGGGCACGCGCTTTTCCGCCAGCCAGCCGCCCCAGTGCGCGTTGGCGAAGATCATCAGTTCCGACACCACCTTGTCGATCGGGCTGCCGCGCTTGCGCGGCACGACGCTGATGCGTTCATTGTCGACCTTGAAGTTGTAGTCGACGCGGTCGACCGTGTCGGCCTTGCCGCGCCCGGCTTCCAGCACGGTGGCGAAATCGCGCAGCCATTCGAGTTCGCGGCGGTAGGGGTAATCGGGGACGTCCGGGTTGTGCAGGGTCTCGTCGTTGAACAGCACCTCCAGCGTCTCGTGGCGCAGGTTGTCGGCGATGTGCACCATTTCCAGCCGGGTCTCGGTGCCGAGCACGCGCAGGTCGGATGCCACGTCGACATACAGTGACAGCGCCGGGCAGTCGTGGGTCTCGCCCAGCGTGTAATGGTGGATCAGCGCCTCGGGCAGCATGGTGATCTTGTCGCCGGGGTAGTACACGGTGGAGAGCCGCTCGCGCGCGACCTTGTCGAGCTCCGAGCCGGGCGCGATGCCGAGCGCCGGCGCGGCGATATGGATGCCGACGCGGATGCTGCCGTCGTCGCGCCAATCGACCGACAGCGCATCGTCGATCTCGGTGGTCGCCTCGTCGTCCATCGAGAACGCGCGCACGGTGCTTTTCGGTAGCTCGGGCGGATCGATGGGTTCGGTGACTTCGGCAAATCCTATTCCGCGCGGGAAGTATTCCAGCAGGAAGGTCGCCAGATGGAAGTCGAGCGTCGACGGGATCGCGCCGCAGCGTTCGATCAGCCTCAATTGCGACAGCCCGGTGGCCGTTGCCGCGTCTTCCAGCGCCTTGTATTCCAGCGTGTTCTTGTCCGGCGCGATGAGGATGCGCGGGATCAGCGAGACGTATTCGGGCGGCAGGCGGAAGGCGGCCAATTCGGCCGCAAGATGCGCCTGCCGCTCGGCGGCGAGGCGCTTCTTCTCCAGTCCGGCCTTGGCCGCAGCCAGCGTCTCGGCCGGCGCCGGGCGGTAGCGCCCCTTGCCCTTCTTGTGGAAATAGATCGGCGACGCATGCAGCTTCTGCAGCAGCGCGACCGACTCCGCAGGGCGCGGCACGTGGCCGTAGTAGTCCTGCGCCAGCTGTTCGAAGCCGAATTCATCGGTGCCGGCCGCTTCCCACAGGAAGTCGGCGTCGAGATCCGCCGTCAGCGTCTCGGCCTCGGCCATCACCTCGGCGGGCGCCGGCGCGGCAAAGCGCAGCAGGATGTTGGCCGTCTTGATCTTGCTGCGCTTGCCCGAGGCGGTTTCCACCTGCGCCGTGGCGTCGGTTTCGGACAGGATGGAGCCGGCCTTGAAATGGCCGTCCTCTTCAAAGATCAGGTGCATGAAAAATCAGAAATCCAGGATGGTTTGGAAGTGGCGCTCGAACCCGGCAAAGCCGTGGTCGCCGCCGTCTTCGATGATCTGCGTGGCGCCCGCGTAGTAGGCGGCGGCGTCGCGGTAGTCGAGCACCTCGTCGCCGGTCTGCGCCAGCAGCAGATAGCGCTCCGGCTGCGAGATGGCGGGTACATCGAGCGCCGCGAGTTCGGCCAGATGCGCCTCGGTAAGTTCCCACTTCTCGCCGCTGTGCCAGTTGGTCTGCGTGCCGAGCGCGCCGCGCATCAGGACATGGGCGTGCACCGCCGGGTTCACCAGCACGGCTTTCCAGCCGTGCTTTTCCGCCAGATGGGTGGCGTAGAAGCCGCCCAGCGAGCTGCCGATCAGGGTGACCGATTCAGGGTGACGCCGTGCCAATTCGGCCTTGACGTGGGCGATGGCCTCGCGCGGGCTGTTGGGCAGCGCCGGGCAGTAGTAGTCCGCCTGCCGTCCGATGCCGGCCATGTGCTCACCGAGTTGGCGCGCCTTGCCGGACGCGGGGGAGGAGTTGAAGCCGTGGAGATAGACAATCATCCCCGGATTTTACCGGGGCGGGGGGGATTCCTGAAATTTGGAGATAGCCAGTTTTTCACAGGACTGTTGACCGTTGGCCGGGGGTAGCCCGGCAGCTAGTCACTTTTCTTGTCTCGCCAAGAAAAGTGACCAAAAGAAGGCGACCCCGACATCCCCGAATTCCCGGAAATCGAGCCCACCGGACGGGCGGCGAAGAACTCGCCCCGCCTTGCTGTTTTTAATTGGTTTTTTGTGGGCAGGGCTCAGACACCTTCGCCGCTGATCCGCCCGGCAGGCTCGATTTCCGGCGGGGCTGTAAGGGGATCAAAGTCGAAACCAGGACGGTGAGGGCGGAGCGATTTGTACGCTGGTGATGCGTCGCAAATTCGGCCTAGGCCTGCTCAACGCGTCTTGCGCGACTCAGTCGTCGAAGCAGTAGAAGTCGGCCTTGGTCACGCCGCAGTCGGGACAGCTCCAGTCGTCGGGAATGTCTTCGTAGCGCGTGCCGGGTGCGAGGCCGTGGTCGGGGTCGCCCGCGGCTTCGTCGTAGACGTAATCGCACACGGCGCAGGTCCATTTGCGGAAGGCGGGGGCGGATTCGGAGGCAGAGATGGCAGCAGACAGATTCATCATGGCAATTTCCACGGATCGAGCGTGGCCAGCAGGTGGTTGAAAATCACATCGAGCTCGCCGCCCAGCACATCGAGCTGCGGGTTGACGTAGGGTTTGAAGACCGCCGAGGCGGGACGGTGCGCGACCCAGGTGCGGCCTCCGGCTGCGTAGAGATGGATGCGCAGCGGGATGTCGATGCCGGCGGTCTTCTCTGCCGCCCATACCTTGACGGCGTAGTCGGGCCGGAACACTTCGAGCACCTGGTCGGCCGGCACGTCGATGCCCTTTTTCGCACAGTTGGCCTGGCCGTTGGCGTGCGCGACCAGGCCCATCGGGTAGGCGGCGATGGCGGCGATCAGCTTCTCCGCGGCCTCGTCCACCGAGAGCGATACCTCGAAACGAATCATGCTTCCTCCAGTTCGGGCTGGGGCTGCGACAGCGCGCAGCTGTGGTTGTCGAATTCGTGCAGTTCCTTGCGCAGGTGCTTGATCGCCGGGGTGACGATGGCGATGAAGTAGGCCTCGCGCAATCTGCGCTGCGCTGCATTATTGGACAGATAGCCCTTGGCG
>JAJYXA010000426.1 GCA_021791235.1 Pseudomonadota bacterium | reverse complement strand
GGCGCTGGGCGGCGTGCGCGACGAATCCGAGATTCGCGGCCACCGCCGCACCTACATCGGTTCGATGCCGGGCAAGATCCTGCAAAGCCTGACCAAGGTCGGGGTGAAGAACCCGCTGTTCCTGCTCGACGAGGTCGATAAGATGGGCCAGGACTTCCGTGGCGATCCGTCCTCGGCACTGCTGGAAGTGCTCGATCCCGAGCAGAACCACACCTTCCAGGATCATTACATCGAGGTCGAGTACGACCTGTCCGACGTGATGTTCGTCGCCACGGCCAACTCGCTCAATCTCCCTGCGCCCCTGCTGGACCGGATGGAGGTGATTCGTCTGTCGGGCTACACCGAGGATGAGAAGATCAACATCGCCGAGCGCTATCTGGTGCCCAAGCAGTTGAAGGTCAACGGCATCAAGGAGGGCGAACTCGCCATTGCCGAATCGGCCATCCGCGACATCGTGCGTTACTACACGCGTGAAGCCGGGGTGCGCAGCCTGGAGCGTGAGGTTTCCAAAATCTGTCGCAAGGCCGTCAAGGCCTTGTTGATGAAAAAACAGAGCAGCAAGCTTACGGTTACTTCGCGCAATCTGGAGAAGTATCTCGGCGTGCGGCGCTTCAGCTTTGGCGTCGCGGAACAGAACAACCAGGTGGGGCAAGTCACCGGTTTGGCCTGGACCGAGGTTGGCGGCGAATTGCTCACCATCGAGGCGGTCTCGCTGCCGGGACGCGGCAAGATGACCACCACCGGCAAGCTTGGCGAAGTGATGCAGGAATCGATCCAGGCTGCGCTGTCCGTGGTGCGTTCACGTTCACGCAAGCTGGGAATTCAGGAAGACTTCTACCAGAAGCGCGACATCCACATCCACCTGCCGGAAGGTGCGACGCCGAAGGACGGTCCGTCTGCAGGCATTGCAATCTGCACCTCGATGGTGTCGATCCTCACCGGGATTCCGGTGCGTGCGGACGTTGCAATGACCGGAGAGATCACGTTGCGTGGCGAAGTATTGCCGATCGGCGGCCTGAAGGAAAAACTGCTGGCGGCGCATCGCGGCGGCATCAAGACGGTGCTGATTCCGCAGGAGAACGTCAAGGATCTGACCGAGATTCCGGACAACATCAAGAACAAGCTCGATATCCATCCCGTCAAGTGGATCGACCAAGTTCTTGAATTGGCACTGGAACATGCGCCCGAGCCTTTGCAAGACGAACCTGAAGCGGACGCACCGGCAATCGCCGTGCCAGAGGAAGATGGAACCTCTGCCGCGGCGCTTAAACACTAGGTATTTTTTAACCACCCGTCCGAATCCCGCGCCAGCCGCGGGATTTTTTTGTCAGCTGCCCGGGAAACCGCTTGACACAAGGTTTTGCGGGTTGCTATAAAAGCGCCCACAGGGTTTTCCTGTGCCACTTGAGTGAAGGGGACAACACGTGAACAAATCCGAATTGATTGATGCCATCGCCGACTCGGCTGACATTTCCAAAGCAGCTGCCGGTCGCGCGCTGGATGCAACGGTCGAAGCAGTCAAGAAAGCGTTGAAGAAGGGTGACATGGTGACGCTGGTGGGTTTTGGCAGCTTCTATGTCGGCAAGCGCGCCGCACGTACCGGCCGCAATCCCCGTACCGGCGCAACCATCAAGATCAAGGCCGCCAAGGTGCCGAAGTTCCGCGCCGGCAAGGGTCTGAAAGACGCCATCAATTAATAATAAAGTCCGCTTTGCACTTGGCAGGACCCCAAAAAATGTTGTAGAATTTTGGTCTTTGTCGGGTGCTTAGCTCAGCTGGTAGAGCGTCGCCCTTACAAGGCGAATGTCGGGGGTTCGAACCCCTCAGCACCCACCAGCAGGGTCAACATAAGCGGGGCAAGTTTAGGCTGTACGGTTGTGTAGTTGCAGTACATGGGAGTGGTAGTTCAGTTGGTTAGAATACCGGCCTGTCACGCCGGGGGTCGCGGGTTCGAGTCCCGTCCACTCCGCCAACATCAGAAAAGGCGAACGCGAGTTCGCCTTTTTTCATTTCAATTTCTTGCGTTCATTCTCATCGCAGCCACATTTAATCGCAGCGGGGCGAGACGCGAGGCGCAAAGTGCGCGAAAATTCGCGCTGACGTTTTTTCCGGAGTAGAGACTGTGCTCGAAGCAATCCGCAAGCATGCGCAGGGCTGGCTGGCCAAGGTGATACTGGGCTTGATCGCACTGACGTTCGCCCTGTTTGGCATTGATTCATACATGAAGGGCGACAAAAGCGGCGCCATGGTCGCCCAGGTCGGCGATGTGGGGATTTCGCGCGAAGAACTGGCGCGGGAAATCCAGACGCAGACCGATCGCATGCGCGAGGCGATGGGCCCCGCGTTCGACCCCGCTGTCGCCGAAACTGCCGATTTCCGCAAACAGGTGCTCGACAGTCTGATCGAGCGCAAGGCACTGCTGCAGGATGCGCAGAAAAACAAATTCCTGGCGCCCGACGCGTACCTTGCATCCGTGCTTGCGCAGATTCCCGCCTTCCAGCAGGACGGCAAATTTTCCCAGCAGCGTTATGAAGCCGTGTTGCGCCAGAATGGCCGCACGCCGGCTGCGTTTGAAAACGAGCTGCGCCAGGGCTTCATGCTGGATGTCGTGACCAGTCCGGTGACGCTCGCTGCCTTCCCGTCGAATACGTCGCTGACGCAACTTGCGCGCCTGGTCTCGCAGCAGCGTGAAATCGCCTGGGCTGATCTGCCAGCCTCCACGGTTGCGTCGCAGGTGAAGGTGACACAAGCCGACGTGGAGCGTGATTACGCGGCCCACAAGGCCGAATTTACCGAGCCCGAACAAATCCGCGCCGAATATCTGGTACTCGACAGGGCGAGCGTGGCTGCCGGCATCGTGGTGAGCGATCAGCAGGTGGCGGACTACTACGCGGCCAATGCGGCCAAGTTCGGGCGGCCCGAGCAGCGCAGTGCGAGCCACATCCTGATCGCCGTGGATAAAAACGCCGATGCGGCGACCCGTGCCAAGGCCAAGGCCAAGGCGACCGAGCTGGTTCAGATCCTGCAGAAGTCGCCGGAGCGTTTCGCCGAACTGGCGCGAACCCAGTCGCAAGATCCGGGGTCCGCTGCACAGGGTGGCAGCCTGGGGAGTTTTGCGCGCGGCATGATGGTCAAGCCGTTCGAGGATGCCGTGTTCAGCATGAAACCCCACGAAATCCGCGGGCCGGTGGAAAGCGATTTCGGCTATCACATCATCCGGCTGGACGGCATCCAGCCAGCCAAGATTGCGCCGCTGAACGAGGTGCGCGCTGAAGTCGTCGATGAACTGCGCAAACAGCAGGCGCAGAAGGCCTTTGCGGATCTGGCCGACAACTTCGGCAACCTGGTCTACGAAAACGCGAACTCCCTGCAGCCTGCCGCTGCTGCGGCCAAGCTCAGCGTCAAGCAAAGTGACTGGATGAGCGCCAAGACGGCACCGGCACCGTTCAACAACGCCACGCTGTCGGCCGCGCTGTTCAGTCCGGACGCGATCAAGTCGAAGCAGAACACCGACGCCATCGAGGTGCAGCCCGGCGTGCTGGTGGCGGCACGGGTGATCGATCATCGCCCGGCGCGGCTGCGTCCGCTGGCCGAAGTGTCGGCGACGATCGAGGCCAGGCTACACGCAGAACAGACCGCAAAACTGTTGGCGCAAAAGGGCGAAACGACCATCCAGGCGCTGGCAAAGGGCGATGAAGCGGGCCTGAACTGGTCGGCGTTCAAGGTGGTGGGGCGTCAGCCGTTTGCCGAACTGGATGCGGCGGGCATCAAGGCGGTCTTCCGTGTGAATACCGACAAGCTGCCGGCCTATACCGGTTTTGCGCGTCCCGACGGCTCCTATCGAATCGTGCGGGTGAGCCGTGTGGTCGAGACGTCCGCGCCGGACGCCATGCTGCTGGGGTCGATTGCATCTGGTGTGACCCAGGCGCAGCAGCGTGCGGATATGAAGGCGATGCTTGCATTGATCATGGCGGGCGAGAAAGTGACCATCAAGCCGAATGCGGTCGACGGCAGATAAACCGGACAGCCTTGCACTCACAAAAAACGCGCCTTGCCGGCGCGTTTTTTGTGTCCGGAAAGCCGGCAGGATCAGTCAGATCCACCGGCGGTGGTATTGAAGCCTGCGTCGACATAGGTGATTTCTCCGGTGATGCCGGACGCCAGGTCGGAGAGCAGGAAAGCGGCGGCATTGCCGACTTCATCGATCGTGACGTTGCGGCGCAGCGGCGCATTCTTGGCGACCAGGTCGAGTTTCTCGCCGAAATTGGCAATGCCGCTGGCGGCCAGCGTCTTGATCGGCCCGGCCGACACCGCGTTGACGCGGATGCCCTTGGGGCCGAGGCTCTGCGCCATGTAGTACACGTTCGATTCGAGGCTGGCCTTGGCGAGGCCCATCACGTTGTAGTTGGGGGCGGAGCGGATCGCGCCGAGATAGGACAGGGTCAGCAGTGCCGCCTTGCGACCTTGCATCATCGGCAGCGCGGCCTTGGCCAGGGCAGCAAAGCTGTAGGAACTGATGTCGTGCGCGATGCGGAAGTTTTCGCGGGTGACAGCGGTGAGGTAGTCGCCGGAGAGTGCCTCCTTCGGCGCGAATGCGATCGAATGCACCAGGCCATCGAAACCGTCCCAGTGCTTGCCGAGCTCGGCGAACAGCGTGTCGATCTGCTCGTCGCTGCCGACGTCACACGGGAACACCAGGCTGGAGCCAAACTCGCTGGCAAATTCGGTGACACGGTCCTTGATGCGTTCACCCTGGTAGGTGAAGGCCAGTTCGGCGCCTTCACGCTTGCATGCCGCAGCAATGCCATAGGCGATGGAACGGTTGGATATCACGCCGGTGATCAGCAAGCGTTTTCCTGCAAGAAATCCCATGATGGTCTCGAAGAGTTGAGTAGCCCCGGATTATAACGGCTGACGTTGTCGGCGCGCTTGGGTACACTGGCGCCATGGTGCGCATCGGGGTGATTTTATTGAGGATGGGGCTGCTGGGGATAGGCCTGAGCCTGTTGGCGGGCTGCTCCGACAACTGGAACAACCCCTACCCCAACAGCGAAGCGCGCGCCAATATTTTGTACAGCGCGTTCTCCGAACGTCCCAAACATCTCGATCCGGCGCGCTCCTACAGCTCGAACGAAGTCGAGTTCACCGGGCAGATTTACGAGCCGCCGCTGCAATACCACTTTCTCAAGCGTCCCTACACGCTGATCCCGCTGACGGCCGAGGCCGTGCCCAAGCCGCGGTATTTCGACGCGGCAGGCAAGCCGCTTCCCGACGATGCGCCGTCTTCAGCCATCGCCGAGAGCGTCTACGAAATCCACATTCGCCCCGGGATACGCTACCAGCCGCATCCGGCGTTTGCGCGCGATGCAGCGGGCCGCTATTTTTATCATGCGCTGGATGCCGAGGCGGTGGCGGGGAAGACGCAGATCAGCGATTTCACGCATACGGGCACGCGCGAACTCGTCGCGGCGGACTATGTCTACCAGATCAAGCGGCTGGCCAATCCGCGGTTGAGCTCGCCGATATTTGGCCTGATGTCGGAGCACATCATCGGGCTGAAAGCGCTCGGCGATACGCTGGAAAAGGCAGTCAAGGCGCATCCCGATGCTGCGCTGAACCTGAACGATTTCCCGCTCGCGGGTGCGGAAGTGGTGGACCGCTACACCTATCGCATCCACATCAAGGGCAAATACCCGCAGTTCGTCTACTGGCTGGCGATGCCTTTTTTTGCGCCGGTGCCGTGGGAGGCGGAGGCCTTCTACGCACAGCCCGGCATGGCGGACAGGAATCTCACGCTCGACTGGCAACCGGTCGGAACCGGCCCCTACTATCTGGCGGAGAACAATCCCCACCGCC
>JAJYXA010000053.1 GCA_021791235.1 Pseudomonadota bacterium | reverse complement strand
TGACCGGTCAGCTGGCGAAAAAGGTGGTCAACGCCAATACCCTGCTGATCTACCCCGACCAGCCGCAGAAACAGAAGGCGTACCAGGAACTGATGGTGAAGAGCTTCTATCTGGGCAACGCCGACGCCAAGGCCACCATGGCGATGCTGCGCACCCTGGTCAAGGCGAAGGACCTGTACGTCGACGAGCGGCTGAACCTGCTGGTGATGCGCGACACGCCCGAGGCGATCCGCCTGGCGGAAAAGATCGTCGCGGTGCAGGACCTGGCCGAGCCGGAGGTGATGCTCGACGTCGAGGTGCTGGAAGTGAAGCGCGGGCGGCTGCTCGATCTGGGTGTGCAGTATCCCAACCAGTTCAGTCTGCTCAATTTGCCGCCTTCGACGACCTCAACCATTGGGCCGGGCGGCGTCGTCACCAACACCACCCCCGCCGCTTCCGTGCTGACCGTCGAGAGTTTAAAAAACATCACTGCAAGCCAGGTTGCCATCAGCCCCACGCCCGCCGTGAATTTCCGCAAGGAAGACAGCGACGTCAACATCCTGGCCAACCCGCGCATCCGCGTGAAGAACCGCGAAAAGGCCAAGATCCACATCGGCGACAAGGTGCCGGTGATCACCTCCAACACCACCTCGACCGGCGTGGTGTCCGAATCGGTGTCGTATCTGGACGTGGGCCTCAAGCTCGACGTCGAGCCGAGCGTGCTGATGCGCGAGGACGTGCAGATCAAGGTCGGGCTGGAGGTGTCCAACATCGTGCGCGAAATCCGCGGCAACAGCGGTACCCTCACCTACCAGATCGGCACCCGCAACGCCGGCACCACGCTGCGGCTGAAGGACGGCGAAACCCAGGTGCTGGCCGGGCTGATCTCGGACGAGGATCGCAGCACCGCCAGCCGCATACCGGGGCTGGGCGACCTGCCGCTGCTGGGACGGCTGTTCTCCAGCCAGCGCGACGAGCGCAGCAAGACCGAGATCGTGCTGCTGATCACGCCGCGCGTGCTGCGCAGCGACGCCACCCGCCAGCCGGCGCTGACCGAATTCCGCGGCGGCACCGAAAACGCCATCGGCGGCGGGCTGGCGGCGCCTTTCGCGCCGGCACCGGAACCGATCCCGCCGCTGCAGCCGGTCTTGCCCGCCGGCGCGCAGCCCGAGCCGCCGCCTGACGCCGCGCCGGCCATACCCGTCCCGCAGATTCCGCCGCCCCCGGCAGCGGGCGACTAGACCATGCCGCGACGGGGCAATGGCTTCAGCCTGATCGAGCTGATGGTCACCCTGGCCATCCTCGCGCTGCTCGCCAGCGTGGCGGTGCCGTTCGCCCAACTGGTGCAGCAGCGCCACCAGGAAACCGAACTGCGCGAGGCGCTGCGGCAGATCCGCACGGCGCTCGATGCCTACAGACAGGCCTACAAGGAAGGTTTCATCCAGAAAGTGGAGGGCGGTAGCGGCTATCCCCCCGATCTAGATGCGCTATGGCGAGGCGTGGCCGACCAGACCAAGCCGGACGCGAGCAAGCTCTACTTCCTCCGCCGCCTGCCGCGCGATCCGTTCTACCCCGACCCGGCCGCGCCTGCCGCCGAAACCTGGGGACTGCGCAGCTACGCCAGCCCGCCCGACGCGCCGGCGGCCGGGCGCGACGTGTTCGACGTGTATTCGCTGTCGCCCGCCACCGGGCTGAACGGCGTGCCCTACCGTGAATGGTGATGCGATGAAAGCACGCGGCTTCACCCTGGTCGAACTGATGGTCGTGATGGCCATCATCGCGCTGCTGCTGGCGCTGGCGCTGCCGCGTTATTTCAATCACCTGGAAAGCTCGCGCGAGACCATCCTCAAGCAGGACCTGGCGGTGATGCGCGACGCCATCGACAAATACCACGGCGACCGCGGCCGCTACCCCGACAGCCTGGACGAACTGGTGAACGCGCGCTATCTGCGCGCGCTGCCGGTCGACCCCATCACCGAGCGGGCGGACACCTGGCAAATCGTGGCGCCGTCGGGCGACGGCGCCGGCGCGGTATACGACATCCGGAGCGGCGCGCCGGGGACGGCGCGCGACGGCAGCCCCTATGCCGAGTGGTAAGGCCTCCCAGTCCGGCTTCGCCTACCTGTTCGCGCTGATGCTGATCGCGCTGATCGGCATGGGGCTCGCCGCAGCCGGCACGCTGTGGCGCACCGATTCCCGGCGTGCCCGCGAAGCCGAGCTGCTGTTCGTCGGCGACCAGTACCGCCAGGCGATCCGCAGCTACTATGAGTTCAAGCCCGCGCAGCCACGCCTGCCGCGCAGCCTCGACGATCTGCTGGAGGACGACCGCGACCCCGGCATCGTGCGGCACCTGCGGCGGGCCTGGCGCGACCCTCTGACCGGAGAAGAATTTGCGCTGATCCGCGCGCCCGATGGCATGGGCATTGTCGGCGTTCACAGCCGGTCGACGGAGCGCCCCTTCAAGATCGCAGGATTTTCCGCCAAAGACGAGGCGTTCGCCGAAGCGGGCCGCCATGCCGACTGGCGCTTTGTTTTCGCCCCGCCGGTCACGCAGGCCCCCAAGCCTGAGCCGCCACCGTCCGGAGCCGCCAATGAATGAGTCGCTGAAACCCGGCATCAGCGCCTGGATCTACGGCTGCCGGGTCGCGCTGGCCGACGCCGCGGATTCATCGCAAACCGATGACCCTTGCCGTCGAACGAGAACCCGCCGCCCATGATCCGACTGCCCAAATCCTTGAATGCTTGGGGAACGCCCGAATTCAGGGAAATTCTCAAGCGGGAAATCGAACAGCTGGATGCCGCGCACCTGCCGCTGCAGCAGGGCTTGACATCCAGCAGCCACGTGACGGACCGGCCTTTCCAGGCGATGGTGATCGGCGTGCGCGAGGACGCCGGCGTGATCCGCGTCAAGGCGGGCATTTTCTATACGGGGGTGATTGCCGGCTGCAGTTGCGCGGACGATCCCACGCCCATCGACGAACAGAACGAATGCTGCGTGGTGCAGTTCGACGTCGACCGCGCGACGGCCAACACCACCGTGACGCTGCTGGCGGAATAGGCCCGTTTTACGCAAGCTAGGGCCTGTTCACATTAAGTCATCCAAACACAGATGGACGCGATGATGAGGTAGTGCGCGGCGACCCCGGATACGGTTTTCTGGATACGGCGGCCCTGCGGGTCGTAGGCGTAGCTCTCGGCGCCGATGCCGGCGAGCCGCTCGTCGGGGGTACAGGCCAGGGTCTGGCCGGGGCGGCTGGTCTGGTTGCCGTTGGCGTCCCAGGCGTAGCTGGCGACCAGCGGGCCGGTGTCGCTGCCGCTTCGGGTTTCCTTCAGCTGGTGGGCGGCGTCGTAGACGTAGGCGAGCGTGGCGCCTGCGGCGGTGCGGGTCTTGCGGTTGTCCCAGATGTCGTAGGTGAGCATCTCGTCGGTCGCGCAGGCGCCAAAGGCGGCATCGCAGCTTTGCACGCTGGCGAGCCGCGAGAGGGCGTCGAAGCCGTATTGCAGGTACTTGGCGCCAAGGCTGCCGATCTCTTCCGTGTGCCGGATTCTGCGGCCGAGGGGGTCGTATTGGTAGGCGTGGCGGGTGAGCACGGTGTTGGCCGCGGTGCGGTTCTCCAGCTCAGCCAGGCTGTCGTCGGGGTTCCAGGCGTATCTCGCGGTGGTGCCGTTGGGGAACCACTTCTCGGTCAGGCGGCCGCCGGCGTCGTGACTGAAGGCGACGTAGTCGAAGTTCGGGGCCCAGATGCCGATCAGCCTTCCGACGCCGTCGTAGAGGTAGTCGGTGCGGTGGCCGTCGCTGTCTTGCATCATGTTGAGGAGACCGCCCGGAGACCAGTCGTAGGTGAGGGTCTTGTTGCCTCGGCTGTCGGTGATGCCGATGACGCGGTGGGCGGCGTCGTAGCTGCGGGTCTCGGTCAGCGCGGGGTTGCCGCCGGCGATCTTCTCGGGCTGGCCGAGGGGGTTGCGGGTGACGGTCTCGGTCTGGTACACGCTGCCGTCGGCGCGCCGGACGGTGCGGCTGGCGAGCCGATGGCCGGTGCGATTGCCTCGGCTCCGGGTTTGCTGGTATTCAGCCGCGTTCGATCTCATTGCCCACTGCCTCCACTACGCCAGGAATGAATCCGGTTTCAGCTCTGTCGATGCGTTTGGCGACGGCATCGACGGGATGGGATCGGGGCTCTTGGCATAGTCCAGTACTTTAGCGACGCCGGGGTTGCGCATTCTCAGGAAAGATGATTGCGGCGTTTCTGGATGTAATTCCGCAGATCAATCCACGCTAGATAAACCAGCCAAAACACAAGCGCCAGCGTCAGCAGCAGCGCCCACAGACCTTCCTGCACATACCCAAGATAAGCGCCATAAGACAGCACGCCAATATAAACAACATACCCGATGGGCTTCCAGTAGCCGCCCACTACCGGCCAGATACCCTTGGAAAATTGTTCTTGAGTATGTCGGCTGATATAGCCGCTGCGGTAAAAGAGTTTTTTCCAGAGTAGATATGTCAGCCAAATAGATCCTGCAATGACAACCGCACCAATCGCAATCACGCGACGCCCTAATTCTGGATTCTGATCTAACAAAGGTGGCCGACCAGACCATGTGATCGCACCCGGCCCGAATAGCAAATAAATGCCAAGTACCCAAGCCCCGATAGCCAACACAATGCTCACCATCCCCATAAATAGCATGGTGAGATTTGCTATCAGCAGCCTTCTTCCCTGCTCTCGCTCCGCCTGCCCCGATCTTTCACTTTCGTCAGGTTTGGTATCACCCATCTTGCTTTACTTCGACCTACCCAGAAAGCTGGATGACCCGCCCACGCTGTAGTTACCATTTGCGCAAACCAGACAGTTGCTGCTGATGCTCAGCGGAGGATTGGCGAAATTGGACAGGGACTGACTGCCAGCACCAGGCACTGGCTGCTGGGACATCTGGTCAGCAGCCAGTTCTCCATATGCCGAGGTTCCGCCTTCATACAGTGCGCCTGCAATCTTGCTGCCGGTCGTTGCAGCGGCTTTGCTGGTTACTGTCGCCGCCGCCCTTGTGGTTGGTGCAATCAGCGAAACAATCGCATTGCCCACCGCAGCCCCGGCTTTGGGCGCAAGGCTTGCCAGCGCCTGCCCGCCTGAAGTGCCTACGGCTGACCCAACAGCCTGCGTATAGCTGATGGGCTTGACTTGACCAGGAAGTCCCACCGCTTTGTATGTGGTATTGGTCAGGTTCTGCTGCATAAGGTTGGCAGTAAAGCCGGTAATCGCACCGGCTGCCAAGGAGCCTGCGCGGCTGGCTAAAGCGGGGGCTACTGAGCCAACGACAAAGCCTGCCCCAAAGCCCGTTAGTGTCCCAATAAATGCGCCACGTGCACCATCCTGTGCCGCACCAGTGATAAACCCTCCAACTGCCCCAGCAACCCCACCCCAAATACATGTCGGGCACAGACCTTCAGGGTCAGTGAAGTTAACCGGGTTGTTCCCCACATATGCAAACTGATTTAGTCCGCCTTGGAGTCCAATCGGATCGCGAGAGATGAATCGTCCAAGTGTGGGGTCGTAATACCGTGCCCGGTAATAGATCAGCCCGGTTCCGTCCGGCTCCCTGCCGGTGTAGCCGTACTGCGGAATCGCCGCGCCCGCGCTCTGGGTCTTGTTGCCCCAGGCGTCGAAGCGCTGCACCTGCGTGCCGCCGCCTTCGGGGGTGGTCCAGGCCTCGACCTCGGCCAGGCTCACCACATTGTCGTTGGCGGTCTGGCCGTTGCTGGCGTCGTCCACCGGGATGATGCGCACCTTGGTGGTGGCCACCGGCGCGAAGCTGACGTGGCGGATCACGTTCTTGTTGCCGGTCACCGTGCCCTGCGTCACCCAGGCGGCGCCGTTCCAGGTCTGCACGGTGTAGGTGCTGACGTCGAAGCTGCTGCTGGCGGC
>JAJYXA010000041.1 GCA_021791235.1 Pseudomonadota bacterium | reverse complement strand
TCTCTGTGTCTCTGTGCCTCTGTGGTGAGGAATTCAGGTTTATATGTACTTCACGCAAATATTTCCTGTAATGATTACGTGCCCATCAGGGTGGAAAGCATCTTGCCTGAACAATGGAACGATCCAGACAGGACCTGCCTCGCCGCACGACAGGCTTTTGCACTTCTTCGCCAGACCTGGCCCGTCAGCCGGGCCCGAGGCGGCCGCGTGCGCTGCTTCCGCACAGCGATGGAAAGACCACACAAGGTAGAGAGAAGTGCGCACCAGGGAAAACAAAACCCATCAAGTTCCACGCTCCGGCGTCCGCAATACCCCTTGGGAGCGGGTTTGCATCAACGGTCGCAGACGATAGCCGCAATCGCGGACAACACTATGAATGCAAGACTCACGCGCTGGGTTGCATTGGTATCGCTGGGGCTGGCGGCGCTCGGTGGGCTTGCCTGGCTAAGCCTCGCCGGAGACGGGGCGCTCGACCGGGTGCGTACGACCGGCATCGTGCGCATTGGTTACGCGGTCGAGCCGCCTTACGCGATGATTTCGACGGAAGGAAGGATAACAGGCGAATCGCCGGAGCTTGCCCGTCTCGTCGCCGCGCGCATGGGGATCAAACGGATCGAGTGGATACAAACCAGCTTCGATGCGCTGATCGCCGACCTGGAGGAGGGCAGATTCGACCTGATCGCCGCCGGCATGTTCATTACCCCGGAACGGACGAACGCCGTCATCTTTTCCGAGCCGAGCCTGCGGGTGACGCCCGGACTGCTGGTTCGGGCAGACAATCCGGGAATGCCCCGCGCCTATGACACGATCATTTCGGCACCGAACGTTCGCATTGCCGCACTCGCAGGATCAGTCGAGGAACGTCAACTGCTTGCAGGCGGATTACCCGCCGCCAGGCTGCTTAGCGTGCCGGATGCCGTCGCCGGCCGCTCGGCGGTGGAATCCGGCGCCGCCGATGCGCTCGCGCTGTCTCTGCCAACCATTCGGGCAATGGCGCGGGCGCGTCCGGGAACGCTCGATGCCTTGCCGGTAGAGACCGGTCCATCCGGCAACCACCCTGAAACGGGCTTCTACGTCGCCTTCGCCTTTTCGCCCAAACACGACAAATTGCGCCGGGCCTGGAATGCCGCACAAGCGGAAATCATCGGCAGTCCGGCACACCTGCAAGCCATTGCGCCTTTTGGATTTGACGCCTCCAGCCTGCCCGGCAACATGACGCTGGCGAGGATAGTCGCCCAATGAATCCCATACCCGACCGGAGCGCCCCGCGAGACCGCTCGATCCGCGCATGGATCTGGATCGCCATCGGCACGTCGGTCCTGATCTGTACGGCCCTGACCACGCTGCATCTCATGCAGGAGCGGGCACTCGTTCATTCCACGGAAATTATTCGGGACTTTCGCCAAGCACGTATCGACCTGTTCGAGGGGGTTCTGCATGTAACGCTGAGCGGCACGGCGGATTCGCCGTGGCAACAGGAACAGGGCATGGCCCTTCTCGCGCAGGCGCTGACCGCTTTCGAGCGGTCGCTGGCTCGCCTGCCGTCGAACACCGAAAGCGCCACAAAATTCACCGGACAACTGCACGCCTTCAGATCCCTGCTGGCCGGCAAGGGAAAACAGCGAGGCAGCGGCGCCCGGCATGCGGTTGAGCTGCGAACCGCGGTTCACCAGCTCGACGTCATGGCGAAGCGTGTCGATGCAGAGGCCAGAAAGCGGCTTCTGGCCATCCACGCCCAGCAGCGGCAGGTATTCCAGATCATGCTGATCTCCTCTGCCGCGCTGCTGGCGCTGATCTGCAGCGGCATGATCCGAGCCGGGCGCCGCCAGGCAGCCTCCGAAACAGCCCGTGCGGAAGCCATGCGCCAGGCGCAGGCCGGATACGAGCGCTTCGAGAAAATCTTCGACGCCTCGCCGGCCGCAACCAGTATCGTCACGCTCGGGGAGGGCCTGATCCTCGCCGTCAACGACGCCTACTGCAGACTCTACGGCTACGGCCGCGAGGAACTGGTCGGGCGGAAGGTGGCCGAAATCGAGGCCTGGGCCGACCCGTCGGAGCGAGAAGCCCTGGCTCGCCGCCTGCACGCGGAAAAACGCGTGGCCGAGTGCGAACTGAAATTCCGGGTGAGCACAGGAGAGACACGAGATGGCCTGCTCAGCGCCGAACTGATCGACTTTCTCGGCCAGCCCTGCCAGTTGGAGATTCTCAGCGACATCACCGAACGCAAACGCTACGAAGCCCACATCGAGTATCTCGCCACGCATGACGGCCTGACGGGCCTGCCGAACCGCAACCTGATCCACGATCGCATCACGCAAGCCATTGGCTATGCCAGGCGCGGCGACAGTCAGTTTGCCCTGATGCATCTGGACCTCGACCGTTTCAAGGTGATCAACGACGGCTTCGGCCATCCCTTTGGCGACGATTTGCTCAAGGCCGTTGCCAAAAGGCTGGCAAGCGGGGTACAGGAGGGCGATACCGTCGCGCGCCAGGGCGGCGACGAGTTCCTCTTGCTGATGACCAACCTGAGCAAGCCTGCCGACGCATTCATCGCCGTGGAAAGGGTGCAAAAGGCTTTGGAAGACCCGTTCCATATGGAGGGGCGCGAACTCTACGTCACCACCAGCATTGGCGTGAGCCTCTATCCCCAGGATGGCGGGGATGCCGACATGCTGATTCGCAATGCGAATGTCGCGATGTATCGCGCGAAAGAACTGGGCCGCAACACCCACCAGTTCTTCACGGCCGAGATGAGCGAGGAAAGCCGGCGCCTGGTCGAGCTCGAGACCCAGCTGCGACTGGCGCTGCAGCTGAACCAGCTGCATCTTGTGTACCAGCCCAAGGTCAGCCTTGCAAGCGGCCGCATCACGGGCTGCGAAGCGCTGTTGCGCTGGAATCACCCAACGCTTGGGCCGATCTCGCCCGCGCACTTCATTCCCATCGCAGAGGAATCCGGGCTGATCGTTCCCATCGGCAACTGGGTCCTGCGCACCGCCTGCGCCCAGAACAAGGCCTGGCAGGAGGCCGGATTGCCGCCGATTCCCGTGTCGGTGAATCTTTCGGCGCGCCAGTTCATGCAGCAGGACGTCGTTGCCTGGGTGCTGAATGTTCTGGAGGACACAGCGCTGGCGCCGGAGATGCTCGAACTCGAACTCACCGAAAGCCTGATCGCACAGGACACCGAAAAGGCCATCGCCACCGTGAATCAGCTCAAGGCAGCGGGCGTGAGGCTATCCATCGACGACTTCGGCACGGGTTATTCCAGCCTGAGCTATCTCAAACGCTTCAGGGTGGACACCCTGAAAATCGACCAGTCATTCATCCGCAGCATGCTCACCGATCCGGACGATGCGACCATTGTGCTTGCAGTGCGCGCGCTTGCTCACAACCTGAGAATGTCTGCCGTGGCGGAGGGCGTCGAAACAGCCGAACAATGCCAGTTCCTGCGCTCGAACCAGTGCGACGAGATCCAGGGCTTCCATTTCAGCAAGCCGGTGACGGCACACGACTTTGGGGCTCTGCTGCAAAGCGGCCGGCGGCTGGCGTTATGACTGCCTATATTCCAGACTGAATACATGGATTGCCCATAAGGGGATTCGACACGCAGTCTGACCGGCCCGGCATCGCGCTCGCTCCGATGGATGAGATCGCCTGCGCCACGGAAAGGAACACGACCATGGAACTGAGCTCGAGCGCATTCGCCCCGAATGCCGACATCCCCACCCTGTACACCTGCGAAGGCCGCGACCAGTCCCCGCCGCTGGCGTGGTCCGGCGTGCCCGCCGGAACGAAGAGCCTGGCGCTGATCGTCGACGACCCCGACGTCCCCGATCCGGCCGCGCCGAAGATGACCTGGGTGCCCCGGGTGCTGTACAACCTTCCGCCGGACGCCTCCTTCCCAGTCTTCGAGCATCCCGGCACCGAATTCCTTTACATGCTGGAAGGCCGCATGGAATACCGCCACGGCCAGCACACCTATCTGCTGACCCCGGGCGATGCGCTCACCTTCCGCGGCGAAGTGCCGCACGGCCCGGAAAAACTGTTCGAACTGCCGATCCGCTTCCTCGCCACCATCGTCTACCCCATGCCGGTGGAAACATGAAGAATTTCGCCATCACGCCGGCCAGCGAGGCCGACATTCCCGAACTGATCGAACTGCTCGCGGTGCTGTTCTCCATCGAGCAGGACTTCATCCCGGACACCGACAAGCAGCGGCACGGCCTTGCCGCCCTGCTCGCCTCGCCCGGCGGCCACATCGCCATCGCCCGCGACGACGCTGCGCGCGCCGTCGGCATGGCCACGGCGCAACTGGTGATCTCCACCGCCGAGGGCGCGCCTTCGGCCTGGATCGAGGATGTGGTGGTCAGGGCAGACTGGCGCGGACAAGGCCTGGGCCGCGCCCTGCTCGACGCGGTACTGGCCTGGGCCCGCAGCCAGGGCGCCGTCCGCGCGCAGCTGCTCGCCGACCTCGACAACGCGCCGGCGCTCGCCTTCTACGACCGGCTGGACTGGCAGCCCACGCGGCTGGGTGCGCGGCGGCTCATGCTGGACACGCAACAATCCGGTCTCGCCCACCCTCCCCTGCCTTAAAACGCGCCGCAGGAACGCGAATGCGCTTGTGAGCGAGCGGATCAGGCTCGCATAATGGACGCGCTGAAAAACTCAGCGTCGTCATTTCAACAGGGAGAAACATAAACATGAACGGAAAAACACTGGCCATCGCATGCTGCGCGGCCATGGCCAGCCTGTCGGGCTGCGCACTCACCACAGAGCAGGTCGAGATCGGCTATACCCAGCAGGCCGGCGTCTCCAAAATCACGGGTGCCGAGAACGTGGCCGTGAACGTGCAGGTCACCGACCAGCGGCTCGACCGCAGCAAGGTCAGCAGCAAGAAAAACGGCTACGGCATGGAGATGGCCCCCATCACCACCGCCGAGGATGTGGCCGTCACCGTGCGCAAGGCCATCGAGAAGGAACTCCAGGCCCGCGGCTTTCAGCTCGGCTCGGATGCGGCGCTCGTCAACATCGCCGCCGACATCACCCGTTTCTACAACGATCACAAGACCGGCTTCTTCGCCGGCGACGCCGTGGCCGACCTCAACCTGTCGGTCAGCGTGAAATCGAAGAACGGCGCACTGCAGTACTCGAAGCAGATCGTTGCCCAGGGCATGGAGAAGAACACCCAGCTCGCAAGCGGCAAGAACGCCAGGATCGCGCTGGAGCGCGCACTCGAAAGCGGCATGAAAATGCTGTTCGAGGATCAGGCGTTCTTATCCGCCCTGCTTCACAGCTCAACCGCTGCATCCGCCCCGAAATAAACCTCGACGCACATAGGACGAAATAGCGCGCCAATGGCGCGCTATTTTTTGGTTTTCCTGAAAGACCGCAGGCGGGACAAGTGGCAGACGCATTCGCCATTCGGCCCCTACTCCAATCGCACCGGACATTGCATGCCAGGCACGGCTGCCAGCCGAATCACGCCGGCGATGCAAGCAGGTCGCTGTCATCCTTGAGGTCGACGCCGGTCAGTTGAAGACGCAGCGCGGCTCGACACAGGTAGGCGAGCTTATGGGCGGCCAGGGGATAGGCCAAGCCTTCCGGCCGCACGTTGGAAATGCAGTTGCGCTCGCTGTCCATGCGTCCGAGGCGTGGCGCAAAGGTCAGATAAATGCCCAGGCTGGCGGGCGAACTCAGTCCAGGCCGCTCGCCAATCAACACGGCGACCAGTCGAGCGCGCAAGGCCTCGCCGATTTCGTCTCCGATCGCGACCCGCCCCTGCTCGACCAGCACCACCGGCGTATTCGCCCAGTCCGTGTCGAAGCACGTGCGGAAGGCCGCAAGCAATGGCTGAACATGTTTCTGCGCGGCAGAGGAAGACAGGCCGTCGGCCACGACAATCGCCAATTCCGCTGCAGCGCGCTGTGT
>JAJYXA010000070.1 GCA_021791235.1 Pseudomonadota bacterium | reverse complement strand
CCGAAACCGATCTGGCGGTATTGAAAATCGATGCCGACAATCTGCCCGCCATCACCTTTGCCCAGACCGACAGCCTCAAGGTCGGCGACTGGGTGCTGGCGGTGGGCAATCCCTTCGGCGTCGGCCAGACCGTCACCGCGGGCATCGTCAGCGCGCTCGGCCGCACGCATCTCGGCATCAACACCTTCGAGAATTTCATCCAGACCGACGCCGCCATCAACCCGGGCAATTCGGGCGGCGCGCTGGTCGATTCCGCCGGCAACCTGGTCGGAGTGAACAGCGCGATCTATTCGCGCACCGGCGGCTCGCAGGGCATCGGCTTTGCCATCCCGGTCAGCATCGCGCGCCAGGTGATGGAACAGATCATCAAATCCGGCGGCGTGACGCGCGGCTGGATCGGCATCGAGGTGCAGGACCTGACGCCCGAACTGGCGGAATCCTTCAATCTGAAAAACGCCGAAGGCGCGCTGATCGCGGGGGTGCTGAAAGGCGGCCCCGCCGATGCCGGCGGCATCCGTCCGGGCGACATCCTGCTGGCGGTCAACGGCAACAAGGTGTCCGATTCGGCTTCGCTGCTCAACCTGATCGCCGCGCTGAAGCCGGGCGACGTGAGCCGGCTCACGGTGGCGCGCAAGCAGCAAACGCTGGAACTGAAAATCCAGGTCGGACGGCGTCCCATGCAGCGCTCGCTGGAGCCCACACCGGACCCCGAGCTCAACTAAGGCGGATTACGCGCCCGCCTGCACCTGCGTCAGCACGCGCAGGCGGGTGGGATAGACGTACGCATCCCGTTCCATCGCGGGCAGGCGCCAGGCAGCGGCAGCGCGTGCCTGCCGCTGCAACGCAGGATCGTGCAGACGCAGGCTCGCCAGAATCAGCACATCGGACGGCGAATAGAATGCGCCGTCGGCCAGCGCCGGCTCGGGCTGCAACGTGGCCAGCAGCGGCCGCGCTTCATGTTTCCAGCCCTTTTCGCTCCAGAATAGCGTCCAGGCGGCGTGTGCGAGCTGCCGCGCACGGTCGCGCGACTGGGCGTTGCCGGTGGCGTCGGCATGATCCAGCAGGCCCTGCGCGACATACGCGTAATCCTCCAGTTCGGCATCCGGCAGCGTCTTGCCGCGCGCCATCGCCTTCAGCAGCCGCCCGTCCCGGAGCAGCCGGGTCAGCAGGAAACGCTGCAGGCGGTCGGCACGCGCGCGGTAAGCCGGATCGAGCTGAATGGCCTGGCTGAACGCCGACAACGCCAGGCCATTCAGGCCGGCATTCAGCTTGTCGTCCTTGGGCAGACTGCGGGCCAGGCGCAGCGGCCGCAGGATGCGCAGGGCATCGGCCAGCAGCCGGCGCTCATCCGCCGTCGGCGCACGGTATTCCGCGGGCAGGTAGCCGTCCTCGAAACTGCGCGGGACATCGAGCTGCCACACCCGCCGGGCCGCGGCAAAGGCCTCCGGCGGCAGGCGCCGTTTCAATTCCTCGGGTTCCCACAGATAGGTCGCCCCTTCCCGCCCCGCGTCGTCCACCGCGGACGTGCTGCTGTAGAAACCGCCGCTCGCATCGAGCAATTCGCCCTCCATGAAATCGAGCGTGCTGCGCGCAATGTCGCGGTAACGCGGCTGGCGCAGCACGCTCGCGGCGCGCAGGTAGAGCATGGCCAGATGCGCGTTGTCGTACAGCATTTTCTCGAAATGCGGCGTATCCCACTCGGGATCCGTGGTGTAGCGGAAAAACCCGCCGCCGACGTGATCGCGCAGCCCGCGGGCCGCCATCTGGTCGAAGGTCAGGCGCAGAAACTCGGCCAGCTTCGCGTCCGGCTGCTGCGCCTGGCGTTCCAGCAAGGCGTGCAGCTGGGGCGCCATCGGGAACTTGCTGACCTGTCCGAAGCCGCCGCGCAGGCTATCGGCCTCTTGCCACGCGCTGGTCACGAACTGCTGCCAGGCGCGGGCGCTGCGCTCGGCCGTCAGCGGCGCGCTGGCGGGTTGCCTGGCGGGTGGGGGGGCGGCCTGCCGGGCCAGGGCCCGGATCCCGGCACGATCGGCGACCCAGCGCCTGGCGAGGTGATTCAACTGCTTGCCAAAGTCGTCCGGAGGCGCATACAGGACGACAAATACCGGATAGCCTTCGGGCGTGACAAAGGCATTCAGGGGCCAGCCCGAAACGCCGCTGAGTTGTGCCGAAAAATTCTGCAGGGCATCGTCCAGCCCGCTGTTGAGTTCGCGATCGACCTTGACCGGAATGAAATCGCGGTTGAGCTGCGCGGCAATCTGCGCGTTTTTGTAGCTTTCGCGCTGCATGACGTGACACCAGTGGCAGGCGAAATAGCCCACCGACACGAACAGCAGCCTGTTTTCCCGCCTGGCGCGCGCGACGGTATCGGCATTCCATTCCTGCCAGGCCACCGGATCGCTGCCATGCAGCGCCAGATAGGGCGAAGGATGACCGGCAAGCCGGTTGGCCAGGCTGGCCGCCCCCGCTGCAACAGGCAGCAGCAGCGCGCACAGGAGTATGGCTACATGCTTTCCGTGCCGGATTTGCTGCCGAAACGCTCCCTCACGCCGCGGAATATCACTTGGCCACCGGTCAAACCCGAACATAGGTCCAGCCCTGCTGGAGCCGGGTGACGATTTCGCCGATGGCGGTCGGTGCCGCCCGCGCGGTGGGCAGCAACTCCACCTTTTGACCCTCGCCGGCAAATCGGGCGATGGTCTGACTGCACGCCACCCAATGCAGGTTGGCGTGACGCTGCGTCATGCGCGCAATGCGCGCCGCATGCGGGCTGACCCCGGCACGCATCAAGTTGATGCCATGACTGTTGGCGACGATCTCAAGCTGCATCGTTCTTCCCTGCCGCTCCGCCCCGTCCAGCAGCTGTTCGGCCCGATCCAGCACCGCCTCCATCTGCTCCGGCGCGGCGCTGTCGAGATGCAGTATCACCCGGTTCGGGTCGGCCGCCCGCGCCAAACTCACCGTCTGGTAACCATCCGGGAAGGCGGCAGGCGCGGCCGCCGCGACGTTCGACTCCAGACCACGCAAGGCCCAGCCTCCGCCCAGGCCGGCAAGCAGGACCAGGCAACCGAAGGCGCAACGCTGCACGATCAACCGCCGGGATGCGGCATGGGGCTGCCGGCCGCTGACAACGGGCGGCTCGGCATAGGCCAGCCGCACCATGCTCCGCAGGCTGCGTATGCCGCAGACGCGCCGGCTCAGTTCGGCATCCTCGCGCATCCGGACGATGAGCTTTTCGCTCTCGGGCACGTCGAGCTCGCCATCGACAAAGGCATGCAGGATTTCATCCGAAACAACGGGACTCATTTCACTCTCCTCAGCAACGGCTGGGCCGCGGGCTGCCGCATCGCGGGTTCCAGCAGATTTTTCAGGCTGGCGCGCGCGCGTGACAGACGGCTCATCACGGTGCCGACCGGGATATCCAGAATCCTGGCCACCTCGGCATAGCCGAACTCTTCCAGATCGACCAGGGTCAGCACCTGGCGCTGACCCAGCGGAAGCCGGTCCACGGCCGCCCGCACGCAGGCAATGACCTGCTCGCGGTTGCAGCACGCCTCGGGCGACTCGGCACCGGATTCGAGCGTGTCTTCCCACTCTTCGACATCGTCGAAGTCGCGCCGGCTGCGCAGGTGGTCAAGCCAGCAGTGATTCATGATCGACACCATCCAGGCCTTCAGCGACGCCTCGTCGCGCAGCTGGGCACGCCGCGCCCACGCCTTGGACAGGGTTTCCTGCGCCAGGTCGTCGGCCAGCGCCGCATCGTGGCACCAGGCATAGGCGATGCGATAGAGAACGGGGCGCATCGCCTCGATGCTGGGGCGGAACGGGCCAAACAGTAATCGGCTGATCATGGTCATGTTGGGGTGACGGAGGGAGTGGTCCATTTATTCCAGAAAATTTTCCGCTCAGGAATGGAATAAGCGTTCCAGATGATACGTCTTATACTTAGGCTTGGCTTCAATTAAGCCAGCTTATTCACATAGCTACTCAGGAGACTCAAATCATGAAACGCGCCTTCTTCACCCCCATGCTCGCCGCCCTGCTTCTTGCCACCGCCCCCCTGGCCGCCAGCGCCGCAGAAGAAAAAGTGGTGTACCACGTCAACGATTCCGCCAACGCGCGCGTTGCCATGAACAACGTGAACAACCACCTCAACGCCGCTCCGGACGCCAAGATCGTCGTGGTGACCCACGGCAAGGGCATCGATTTCCTGCTCAACGACGCCAAGGACGACAAGGGCGAGTTCGCGCCCGTGGTGGCCGGGCTGAAAGAAAAAGGCGTCGATTTCCGCGTCTGCAACAACACCCTCAAGGCCCGCAAGCTGGATGCCAGCGCCGTGATCCCGGAAGCCACCATCGTGCCGTCCGGCGTGGCCGAAATCGGAAAACTGCAGGCAAAAGAAGGCTACGTCTACCTGAAGCCCTGATCCAGCCAGGCCGCCGGTCCGGCGGCAGCGTTTTTTATCGTCGGCGGCGTAGCTGAGCAGCCAGCGAACCATCCTCCTGCGGCGGCCACCCGGCCGCTTTTTTTATGCGCTGCGGATGAAGTGCTCGCGGTAGTACTTCATCTCGTCGATGGATTCGTAGATATCGGCCAGCGCCTCGTGCTTGCTCGATTTCCTGAAGCCTTCCGCCAGCCCCGGGCGCCAGCGCCTGGCCAACTCCTTCAGGGTGCTGACATCCAGGTTGCGGTAGTGGAAGAAGGCTTCCAGCTGCGGCATGTAGCGCGCCATGAAGCGGCGGTCCTGGCAGATGGAATTGCCGCACATCGGCGAGGTTTTGGCAGGCACGTGCTGCTTCACGAATTCCAGCATCTGCGCCTCGGCCTCGGCCTCGTTCAGTTGGGAGGCCTTGACGCGGTCGATCAGCCCCGATTTTCCGTGCGTGCCCTTGTTCCAGCTGTCCATCGCGTTCATCACCTCGTCGGGCTGATGGACGACCAGAACCGGGCCTTCGGCCACCGTGTTGAGGTCGGCGTCGGTGACGACGATGGCGAGTTCGATGATGCGGTCGGCGTCGGGCGACAGGCCGGTCATTTCCATGTCCAGCCAGAGCAGATGCGTAGGATTGAGCGCCATGAGAGTTTCCTGAATTGAACAGGCTGCATTTTCGCATAGACCATGACCGGCGCGGGGTGGCGGAAGGGCCTGCTTGCAGCCATAATCCACGCTTCCTATCCGGAGGTTTGGCCATGAAAATCCTGATGGTTTTATTCGCTGCGGCAACGCTTTCCATAGGTGTTCATGCCGTGCCGTTTGCCAAGGGCGATCCCAAGACCGGCAAGACCCTGCACGACAAGGCCTGCGTCAGTTGCCACGCCAGCATGTTCGGCGGCGACGGCAGCCGGATCTACACGCGCGCCGACCGCAAGACCCGAACCGCGCAGCAACTGGCGGCCCGCATCTCCGGCTGCAACGCCAACACCGGTGCCGGCTGGTTCCCGGAAGACGAGGCGCACGTTGCCGCCTACCTCAACCAGCAGTACTACAAATTCAAGTAAGGTTCATTTAACATAAATTTGCCACCACAGAGGCACGGAGAAAATCAAGAAATCAATAGCTTACCCGCACCTGGCCACTCACCCGAGAGGTGACCGGGCATCACGATGTAAGTCTTTTTTTTCTCCGTGCCTCTGTGGTTCAAATGCGGTTTAAGTTTAAGCAAGGACATGCCATGACCACCATCGTCGAAGAACTCGTCCGCAAGAAGTGCGCCCCCTGCGAGGGCGGCGTCGCCCCGCTGACCGATGCGCAGATCGCGCCGCTGCTGAAAGGCCTGTCCGGCTGGCAGCGCGACGGCGTGAAAATCGTCAAGGAATTCAAGTTCAAGGACCACTACCAGGCGCAGGCCTTCACCAACGCCGTGATGTGGGTGTCGCACCGCGAAGACCACCATCCCTACCTGCTGGTGGGTTACAACACCGTCAAGGTCGAATTCTG
>JAJYXA010000259.1 GCA_021791235.1 Pseudomonadota bacterium | reverse complement strand
GCTTCTGTTTCTTGTCTTCTTCCTCGCCCTCGGTGATCTCGTCGAATTCCTCGTCGATCTGCGGCAGCGCGGCCTGGTTCAGCGCCAGCTTGGCGATGCGGCTCTCGTAGTAGATCGGCACCGTCGCCTTGTCCGCCACCGCGCGCTGGATGTCGTAGATGCTGATGTAATCGCCGAAAATCGCCCGCGTGTTGGCGTCGTTCTTCTCGATGGGCGTGCCGGTAAAGCCGATGAAGGACGCATTCGGCAGCGCATCGCGCAGGTTGCGCGCCAGGCCGTCGATCAGATCGTACTGGCTGCGGTGGGCTTCGTCGGCGATCACCACGATATTCTGGCGGCCGGAGAGCAGCGCCATGCGCTCGCCCTTCTTCTCCGGTGAAAACTTCTGGATGGTGGTGAAGACCACCCCGCCGCTGGCCACCTTGAGCAGCGTGCGCAGGTGCTCCACCGAATCGGCCTGCACCGGCATCTGGCGCAGCAGCTCGTGGCAGCGCTGGAACTGCCCGAAAAGCTGGTCGTCCAGATCGTTGCGGTCGGTCAGAACCACCAGCGTCGGGTTCTTCATCGCCGGATGCCGCACCACGCGCGCGGCATAGAACAGCATGGAAAAGCTCTTGCCCGAACCCTGCGTGTGCCACACCACCCCCGCGCGGCGGTCGCCCGGCTTGCCGCCGTGCATCCCGCCCGCCCAGTAGGCGCCGAGGTTCTGGCGCAGCAGGTCTTCATCCGCCATGCCGCTCGCGCGCACCGTTTCTTCCACCGCCGCATTCACCGCATGGAACTGGTGATAGCCCGCGATGATCTTGTGCAGGCGGTCGCTGTCCGTGTCTTCCTCGAACACGATGAAATGCCGGAGCAGATCGAGAAAGCGGCGCGGCTCGAACACCCCTCGCACCAGCACGTCCAGTTCCAGCGCCGTCTTCGGTGCGTCGCCCTCGCCGTTGACCGTGCGCCACACCTTGAACCATTCCTGGCTGGCCGTCAGCGAGCCGATGCGCGCATTGCTGCCGTCGGACACCACCAGCACCTCGTTGTAGTGAAACAGGCTGCCGATCTGCTGCTTGTAGGTTTGCAACTGGTTGAACGCCGACCAGATCGTCGCATCCTCATCCGCCGCGTTCTTCAGTTCGATCACCGCCAGCGGCAAGCCGTTGACGAAAACCACGATGTCCGGCCGCCGGTTGTGCTGGCCTTCGATCACCGTGAACTGGTTCACCGCCAGCCAGTCGTTGGCCGTGGCGTCGTCGAAATCCAGCAGGCGAGCATGATCGCCCGCAATGCTGCCATCCGCGCGCGGGTATTCCACCGGCACCCCGTCGCGCAGCATGGCGTGAAAGTTGCGGTTGGTCTGATTCAGCGAAGGCATCCCAACACGCAGCACCTTGCGCAGCGCATCCTCGCGCGCTTCTTCCGGCATCGCCGGATTCAAGCGCCGGATCGCCTCGCGCAGTCGCCCTGCCAACACCACGTCGCCGAACGAATCCCGCTCCGCCGCCGGTTCGCCAGGTGCCAAGTGAGGGCCATGGGCCACGGCATAACCCAGTTCGCTGAACCAGCTCAGGGCGGCATCTTCGACGATGGATTCGTTTAGTGTTGGCATTGGCGATTTGCGTCTAAAAGAGAAACATCATTCAAATCAATTGGTTGCTCTGAACACCGAAAACTCGGACGTTTGCATCTAAATAGAAAGCCATGCCTAGGGAAGCGCTGATTTATTCGGTCATCGCGAGGAACGAAGTGACGTGGCGATCCAGAGCCCGTTGATATTGCTGGCATTCTGGATTGCTTCGCTTCGCTCGCAATGACTAAGTTGAATTAATCAGCACCTCCCTAGAGCGCAGACGACGCACAGTAGGCCTGTCGTTCGTGAGTTGGAATCGTAGGGAAGGCTAGTGTCAGCTTTCTTTCGCGCACAAGCTTTGTGAGGTATTGATCGCGCAAAGTCTCGGGTTTCCGGTTTACGAGTGCGGCGAGGCAGCGAAGTGTGACAAACTGATGGGCACATAACTGCAACACGACAGCAGTAAGCACTTCCCGGTCAACCTTGCCCTTAGATCTAGGTTCAGCGGCAATCGTCTCTAGGCGGCCGCGCAAAACCCATGAAAGCGTATTTAGATCATCGATAACCGGCAACGGTAGTTGGTCAGCGATCAAGCAACCATCGGCGTCTCTCTTCTCCTCCAAATTCGGGGAGCTCGTATCCAAATTCGGGGGGCTGGCCACCGAAATTAGGGGAGCAGGCCCGAAAACGTCATCCGGCGTGGGGATTGCCTCGCCGGGCAAGTGGTAAATGGCGCCGCGCCCACCGGTGGATTCCAGCATTCCGCCCTGCGTCAGGTGCTGAAGCGTCTTGGATAGATCACCCGGGTGCTCGGTGGTCACAGTCCGTAATCTGGCGTGATTCACCGTGCCTTCGCTGGCAGCCAAAGCCAGCGTCACCCGTTCAACATAAGTAAGCCCATCGAAGCGTGTCCCGAATCTCGCCTTCAAGCCAGCCATCACCTGTTCGGGGAACAGGTCGATCATTCGCAGTTCAAGCAAAGTCTGGTTGTAAGGCTCGGGGGTGTCGTAGAGTTTTGGCGGGCTCCAGTGCTGGGATTGCCAACCATGCAAAATCTTCGGGATTCCCGTACCCGCCTGCTCGCCTACACCCACAAAGCGAAACATTTTATGCAGCGTCCGGTTGCGGCAGTCCGGCTCACCCCCCCTGGAGTGCCACCTCTACTGGGATGCGCATCAGGCCAGGATTACGGAAACCGAACATGTCGGGTCGCTTCACCACCAGCACCGAGGCCCGGTCTGAGTAATCCGCATGGACAATCACGTTGGCCAGCGCCTCACGCAGCGCCTCATGCACCGGCGTCTCATCTTTGCGCTCGCCTTTTTCGAGTCTGAATGGCACTTTCAAATCCGCCGTCAGCTTCAAGTACACCTTGCGGTAAAAATCGTACAGGTTGCCAGATCACTTGCCGTCCAGAGTCAACCGATCGATCCAGCGCTTTTCGGTCTTCGCCTCCGGACGTTCCTGATAGTCGAGCATGTAGTTGGGCAGTTCTTCCTGTATCGCCACCATCTGGCCAAACATCAGCAAGCCTGCCATTGTCAGCCCGCTCCCTCCCGTCTCTCGATCCCGCCGCCAGCCGCCAATCTGGCGGAGAAACTCATCATCATCATGTGCATTCCATGGATGCCCAGGATCACGATTTGCGAACACCTGTCGATAAGCACGAAACGTCTCAAGGTTCAGGTCATCGAAACCATAACCGCGCAGGATGCGATCATCACGGCTATCCTCGACCTGCTCCGCGAGCATCCGTTTCACTTCTTCATCAGGCAATGGACGGTCGCCATCGTTGAGCCTGCGGTAGGTGTGACCGGAAAATGGGTTGGTCGTCAGGTGAATAGGCCGCTGCTTGCGCGTGGCACGGGGGATATCGATGACGAGTATTGTCCGGCCTTCAAGGACAAGTTCGCGCACTGAAGCGTCACTAAGCAGATTGGTACTGACCTTCTGCCGGTTGTTGAGTCCGTCGAATAACTCCTTGCGCACCCTGGCAACATTCGCAATGCCTTCCACAAAAAATTGAAGCTGCTTCTCTCGCACGCCCAACACCACGACTCCGCCCTGTGTATTGGCGAACGCACTGTAAGTGGGCCAGAAATCCTCCGGCAATGCGCCATTTCCATCGCGATCTGCAGCCAGCTTGCACTCCAAGTCCACGGACTCGCGCAGCAACTCCAGATCGGCGACGGATTGAATATCGATCATGCAAGCGCCTCCAGATAAGGGCGTATCACATTCGTCATCTGGCTGATCCTGACGTAAGCCGGCTTACCCTGCTTCAGCCGCTCGTCGTCCATCACAAAGCCCTTGATGATTAACTCGTGCAGCGTCTTCAAGTCGCCCAGATACGAAACTGTGTCGCCTGGTAGCTATTCACCCGGTAGCCCACGGCGATGATGGCATCGAGGTTGTAATAATTCGTGGGGTAGTTTTTCCCGTCTGCGGCAGTTGTTTCCAAAATGGAAATAACTGAAGCCTCCACCAATTCCCCCGACTCGAAAATGTTCTTCAAGTGCTTGTTGATGGCCGGCACCTTGACCCCGAACAGCTCAGCCAACGCCTTCTGGGTCAGCCAGACCGTCTCGTCCCGGAAATTGACGTCTACCCTCACCGCCCCGCCCGGCGCGGTGTAAAGGAGGAACTTGTTGTGCTCGCTCATGGCTTCATGCCTTCCCGTTTAGAACTATTAAGTGGCGCTTAATGGTTGCCGCTACGGCAATGGCTTCCACCTGCGAAAGCAGGCTGGGCGTAATGGTGAATTGGGGCTGATAGGCCATGCGATAAGTCAAGTGTTAGTCAAGTCATGAGTCTAACTGTTGGGATGAATTAAACCATGCGGAAAATCAGGGGGCTGTCGCCCCATCCTTGATTGCCACATAATTCGACCTCATACTTGGCTCGCAGTAGCTACAAGCACTCGCGTTTGCATAGCCTAATTCAGATCAAGCGGTGGTCACATTCAGCATGAACAAAACGGATATCCGGGATCAACCCGCCTACACCATGGCAGAAGCCGCGCGTTACCTCAAGCTGGCGCCAGCCACCTTGCGCTCATGGGTAGTAGGCCGCGCCTATCCGAAAGTGGACGGCCCCGCTCATTTCCGGCCGCTGATTAACCCGGCCACAAAAAAGCCGCCGACACTTTCCTTCTGGAATCTCATTGAGTCCCACGTGCTCCGTTCGCTGCGCACCGATCATGGCGTTTCCATGGACGCCTTGCGCAAGGCGCTGAAATACGCGGAGAAGACCCTGGAGATCGACCGCTTGCTCCTGAGTCCTGAACTCCGCACGGATGCCGGGAAGCTGCTGCTCGAACGCTATGGCGAACTCATCGAGCTTTCGGCATCAGGGCAAATTGCCATGCGCCACCTGTTCAATGAACACCTGGCCCGGGTCGAGTGGGATGAGTGGCAATTCCCAGTGCGGCTTTACCCATTCTCGTCCAGTAGTGCCCCTGCCGACAGCCGGCCCATCGCCATCGATGCACAGATCGCTTTTGGTCGCCCCGTTATTGCCAGCCGGGGCATAAGCACGGGCGTTATCGCGGAAAGAATCGACGCCGGCGAAACGGCTGCCGATCTGGCCGACGACTACGATCTGAGCGAGCGCGAAATCGAGGAGGCAGTTCTCTACGAGCGGGCTGCGTGAGCCGCGTTTTCTTCGCCGACCGCGACCTCGGAAAACGCTTTCCGGAAATCCTGTCCGCTGCGGGTCTGCATGTCGAACGCCATGCGGATCACTTCCCGCACAATTGCCCTGATACGACCTGGCTGGAAGAAATCGGCCAACGCGGTTGGGTAGCCGTCACCCACGACGGCCGCATCCGCTACAAACCCAATGAACTCGCGGCGGTCGTCCAGCGCCGTGTCGCGTTGCTTGTCGTGATCGGCCACGCGCCCTACCCGCAACTCGCACACGCCTTCGCCGCAACGAAAGACCGCATTCTCGGTTTTCTGGAACGGCACGACCCGCCCTTCATCGCCAAGGTCTATCGGCCGCCAGCTAACGAGGCGGCCATCAACCCGGACACACCCGGCCGGATCGAACTCTGGTTCCCCCGCTAAAGTCTCAAACCGTCTCGACGGTGGCACCCTCCGCATCGGCGATGCGCAATTCACCACTCAACAGCTTCGGCAGCAGCGTGTCGCGCAGGGCGGCTGGGAATATGGAACACCAGCACCCGGCCATCAGGATGCAGCACCTCCTCGATTTCCACCCGGAAGCCCAACCCCTGAAACATCTTGGCGGCCATGTCTACCGGATCATTAAAAGCCGCCGTGCCCACGACCTTGCGGGGTGGCTGATCTTCGATGCCGAGCAGCAGATACCCGCCGCCTTCATTCGCCAACGCCACGCAGTATTTGTAGAGCTTGCGGTTGTCGAATTGCGTCTTCGCTTCCTTGAACTCCAGCCGCTGGTGCTCAGAATGAGCGGC
>JAJYXA010000444.1 GCA_021791235.1 Pseudomonadota bacterium | reverse complement strand
CGCAGGTAGACCCGCTGCTCTTCCGTCTCCACGCCCTCGGCGATGGTTTTCAGGCCGAGACTGTCGGCCAGGCTGATGATGGCGCCGACGATGGCCTTGTCGTCCGCATCGACGGCGATGTCGCGCACGAAGCTCCGATCGATCTTGAGCTTGTAGACCTTGAAGCGCTTGAGATAACTGAGCGAAGAGTAGCCGGTGCCGAAATCGTCGATCGACATGCGGACGCCCTGCTCGTGCAGACGGTTCATCACCGCGATGGCGCCCAAGGGGTCGGACAGGGTGATCCCCTCGGTCAGTTCCAGCTCCAGATAGCGCGGCGGCAGTCCCGCCTCGTCGAGGGTCTTCATGATCAGCTCGGGCAGACGGGGATGGAGGAACTGCACCGCCGAGAGATTGACCGCGATCACGATCTCCCCCAGGCCGCCGTCTAGCCAGTCCTTGCACTGGCGCACGGCGGTCTTCAGCACCCATTCTCCGATCGCCAGGATCTGGCCGCTCTCCTCGGCCAGCGGAATGAACTCCGCCGGCGCGATCATGCCCAGCTCGGGATGCCGCCAGCGCAGCAGCGCTTCGGCGCCGATCACCCGGCCGTCGCGCAAGGAGCCCTGGGCCTGGTAATGCAATTGCAGCTGGCCGCCGTCGATGGCCCGGCGCAGCGCGTTCTCCAATTGCATGATGCGCGCCGCGCGCGACTGCATTTCGCTGGTGTAGAAATTGAAGCCGTTGCGGCCGGCCCGCTTGGCGCCGTACATGGCGGTGTCGGCGCACTTCAGCAGCGCGTCGAACTCCTCGCCGTCGTCGGGATAGACGGCGATGCCGATGGAAGCGCTGACGTTCAACTCGTACTGTTCGACCCGGTAGGGCAGGGTCGCGGCCTCGATCAATTTTTCCGCCAGACGCGCGGCGCCGTCGGCATCGGTCTCCGGCAGGATCAGGATGAATTCGTCGCCGCCCGAACGCGAGACCGTGTCCTGGGCGCGGACCAGGGCCGACAGGCGCTTGCCCACCTCGATCAGCAGGGCATCGCCGACGCGGTGGCCGAGCGTGTCGTTGATGTTCTTGAAGCGGTCGAGGTCGAGAAACATCAGCGCCACGGATTCGCCGCTGCGCTGCGCCTGACCGAGAGCGCGTTTGCTGCGGTCGGCGAGCAGCACGCGGTTGGGCAGGCCGGTGAGCGCATCGAAGTGCGCCAGCCAGTGGATGTGCTCGTCCGCCGCCTTGTGCTGGGTGATGTCGCTGAATATGCCGATATAGTGGGTCGTGGCGCCGCCGGCATCGACCAGGCGGCTGATCGACAGCCACTCCGGATAGATGCCGCCATTCTTGCGGCGGTTCCAGATTTCGCCCGCCCAACTGCCCTGCTCGTCGATGGCCTGCCACATGGCGCGGTAGAAATCCGCATCCTGACGGCCGGACGAGAGCAGATTCGGATTGCGGCCCAGGACCTCCGCTTCGCTGTAACCGGTGATCTCGGTGAAGGCCCGGTTGACCGAGACGATGTTGCGCCGGGCGTCGGTGATGATGATGCCCTCGGTGCTCTGCTCATAGACCTTGGCGGCGAGCTGCAGCTGCCCTTCGGCGCGCCGGCGTTCGGCCTCGTGGGCGAAGCTGTCCAGCGCGAAGCTGATGTCCGCGGCCATCTCGGTCAGCAGATCGCGCGCCTCCTGGTCGAAGGCATCGGCTGCGGCGGAGTAGAGCGCGAAGACGCCGACGGCCACCCCGCCCCGGGTGAGCGGCAGCGCCGCCATGCTGCCCCAGCCGTAGGTCGCGGCGCGCTCGTGCCAGGGCGCGGTGTGCGGATCGTGGAGAAAGTCCTGGCACCAGAACGGCTGGTTGTCGCGAATGGCGCTGGCCACCGGGCCGCGCGCGGCGGGATCGGCGGCGAGCAGAATCTCGATGCCCTCAAGATAGTCGGCGCCCTCGCCGAACGACGAGACCGGCCGGACCCGCTGGCCGTCCGGGTCCACCATGCCGATCCACGCCATTTTGATGCCGCCGAAGCGCACCGCATCGCGGCAGATCTGCGGGAACAGCGCCTCTTCGCTGACGCAGCGCACGATGGCCTGGTTGCACTGGCTGAGCGCCGCGTAGAGTTGGGTCAGGCGCCGGATTTTCGCTTCGGCGGCGCGGCGCTCGGTGATGTCGATATAGCTCGCGCGCAGCAGCCTGCGCCCGCTCGAAGGCAGCCCGATCAGGCGCACTTCGCAGCTCAGGTCGCGGCCCCGGGCGTTGCGGACCAGGCGCTCGATCAGGACCGGCTCTCCGGCCATCGTCCGCGCGATGGCCGAGCGGACGCCCTCGGCGACCGACGAGCCCTCGAATTGCCCGGCCGGATAGAAGTCCTCCGGCCCCCGGCTCAGCAAGGCCTCGCGGTTGCAGCCGAACAGTTCCTCCGCCTGGGCATTGGCATCGACGAAAAGTCCCAGATCGACGTCATAAACGACGATGGCATCGGGCGCGTGCTCGACCAGGGTGCGGAAGCGCTTCTCGCTCTCGCTCAGTCTAAGCTCGGCCAGCTTCCTCTGCCGCCGGTTCACCAGCAAGGCGGCGAGCAGCAGGGTCTGCGCCAGGATGACCAGCCCGACGCCGACGATCAGCTCCCGGTCCCGCTGCCACAGGCTGGGCTCGCGGCCGACGAAGACGCTGTTCTTCGGCAGCCGGCGCGGATCGCCGCCCCAGCGCTCGATCTGCGGCCAGTCGAAGACCGGCACCGCGCGGCTGCGCACCTCGGTCACCTGCCGGCCGGAGGCGAACTTGCCCGAGAGCAGGGCCAGCGCCAGCTGTCCGGTCTGTTCGCCCAGGGCGGTCACGCTGATCACCGAGCCGCCGATGCCGCCGTCTTCGAGGTTGAAATCGTAGAGGCCGAACACCGGCGCAGCGGCGGCCTTGACGACCTGCCGCTCGACCTCGTAGGCCAGCGTGGCCCGGCCTTCGGCATCCCGATTGTATTGCGTGAAAATGACGATGCTCCGCGGCGGCAGATGGGCGACCCGCGCGAGCATCGCCGCCAGGGAAAGATTGCCGGTGGTCTCGATCGCCAGTTTTCCCGCCCAGGGGCGCGCGACGCGCAGGGCCTCCTGCGCGACGCGCTGGTCGGCCTCGCTCCTGCCCGCGACGAACAGCACCCGCCGGGTCTTGGGAAACAGTTCCAGGGCCCGCTCCAGCGTGCCCTTGATGTCGAAGTGGGCCAGTTCGCTGACCAGACGGCGGCCGTGCGCCGCGGCGGCGTCCGGCGCCGGCGCCTGCCCCGTGATGGCCGGTGCCCCCGGGGCGATATCCCGGCCCTCGCGCAGCAGGAAATCCAGCGCCGGCTGCTGCACGGTGAGCAACAGATCGATGTGCCGCTGCGCATATTTGTACGCCAGCAGATCCTGCAGGCGCGCCCGGTACTGCGGGTCGTTGCGGTTGCGCTCCAGGTCCAGGTATTCGGCATAAATATGATCGACGCCGATCCCGGCGGCCTTCAAGGTGGCGAGCAGGCTCTGATTGAATTTCTCCACGCCCCGGCCGCCGTAGCCGTAGGAATAGAGCAGCAGCAGGTTCTTGCCGGAGAGAGGGGGCGGAGATAAGGGCGGGGGTACGGGCGGCGGCGCCGCGGCGCAGCGACCGAAGAGCAACGCGCAGGGCAGCAGCAAACGCCAAAGCCTGCGCGCAACGGCCCGGTAGGAGAGGATAGACATCAGCGCAAATCACTCATGGAGGCCAATCTTATTGGAAAAATCCGGTCGCCGCCAACTTTGACTAAAGTAATAGTCGCGCGGAATTTCCGGTGCCCAGGAAGCGGATCTGGCATACTCCGTCGGATAAGCATTTGAACAGCAGTCTATGCAGTCGAAACCCATCGGCCAGTCCCTCGCTGCCGTTTTGCTCTGGCGCACGCTGGCCACCCTGGCCTTGCAACTGGCGCGGATGCCGCCGTTTCTGCTGGTCGGCTCCGCGCTGCTCATCGGCGCCGCGCTCGGCTCCGTAGTCGAACGGCGAACCCTTGCTGACGAACCCCGCCGATGAACCGACTTGCTGAACTCGACGCGAAAACCCTCGCCCACCCGCCCCAGGCCCGGCCGAGTGCCGCCGCGCTGCGCGGACGGACCGCCGGCGCCGCATTCATCGCCCTGTCTGCCGTGGCTTTCGGCGCCATGGCGATCTTCGGCAAGATCGCCTATGCGCAGGGTATCCGCCTGGACAGCCTGCTGTTCCTGCGCTTTGCCATCGCCGGCGGGGTGATGACCGGCTGGATGCTGATCACGCGGCAAGCCTGGCCGCGCGGGCGGGCGCTGGCCGGATTGATGCTGATGGGCGGGGTCGGCTACGTCGGGCAGGCGTGGTGCTACTTTTCCGCGCTGTCCTACGCCTCGGCGGGATTGACCGCGCTGCTGCTCTATCTCTATCCCGCCATCGTCACGGTGATCCACGCCCTGCTCGCCCGGCGCATGCTCAGGCCGCTGCGCGCCGCGGCCGTCGCGGCGGCGCTGGCGGGGACGGCGCTGACGGTCGGCGGCGACGCGCACGGCCAGACGCTGGGGGTGGTCTTCGGACTCGCCGCGGCGCTGATCTATTCCCTCTACATCATCGTCGGCGAGCGCGTCACGACGGGCGTCGGCGCCATACCCGCGGCGACGGTGATCATGCTGGCGGGCGCTGCGTCGTCGGGGCTGATCGTCTGCGCGCGGGGATTTGCGCCGCCGCTGACGCTGGCGGGCTGGGGCGCCATCATCGCCATCGCGCTGGTGTGCACCGTGGTGGCGATCGCCTGTTTCTTCGCCGGCCTGTCGCGGCTGGGGGCGCCGGATGCCTCGACGCTGTCGACGCTGGAGCCGCTGGCGACCATCGTCTTTGCCGCCCTCTTTCTGGGCGAGCATATTTCTCCGCTGCAAATGCTGGGGGGCGCGATCATTCTCGCTTCGGTGATCGTGCTCGCCCGCTTCGGAGAAGCTTAGAATCGACGCCGGAAGCAGCGTCCGCCGTCGCCCAGGCAAGCATCCACTCCGATCACGAAAGGATCCATCATGTCGCTATCCATGTACCAGGCATCCGCGCCGGTCTTCCTCAAAACCCTGGAGAATCTCGCCGCGATTCTGGACAAGGGCGCCGCCTTTGCCGCGGACAGGAAGATCGATCCTGCGGTGCTGCTCGGCTACCGTCTGGCGCCGGACATGTTCAATCTGACGCGTCAGGTGCAAATTGCCGCGGACCACGCCAGACGCGCCGTCGCCCGGCTGGCCGGCATCGAAGCGCCCGCCTACGAGGACAACGAGGCGAGCTTCGCCGAGCTCAAGGCCCGGATCGAAAAAACCGTCGCCTTCATCAATACCCTGAAGCCGACGCAGATCGACGGTTCCGAGGCTCGCGACATCACCCTGAAGGTCGGCGGCAGCGACAAGACCCTCAAGGGGCAGACCTACCTGCTGCACCATGCGCTGCCGAATTTCTTTTTCCACACCACCACCGCCTACGCCATCCTGCGCCACTGCGGCGTGGACATCGGCAAAAAGGATTTCATCGGCCAGATTTAGTGCTCGTTTCGTCCCCGGGCGCAGTTGCCCGGAGACGATTACGAGCACTTATGCCGCGCAGCGGCGTGGGCCGCGTTGTCGCCGAAGCGCTACCCGGCGGCGAGCCCGAGCACTTATGCCGCGCAGCGGCGTGATGAGCGTGGTGACTTCGTCGAGATGCTGTTCATAGGTCATGTCGGGTCGCAGCCTTCCTCTTCCGCCGTCTTGCCGCCACTGCAACGAGCGCTCCCGGCCACGATCAAGTGCGCAGCGGGTGCATCCAGACGAACAGCGCCTGGGCCTGCGCATCGGCGAGGCGGGCGAGTTCGGCGAGATCGGCAAGCAGCGCGGCGATCGCCTCGTCCTCCCAGTCTTCGGACTCGAATTCCTCGGTCGCCGCCAACTCGGCGGCGACTTCGTCCAGCGCCGCTTCGTCCAGTTCGGCCAGCCGCGCCGTCGCCTCGTCGGCCAGGCGCAGCACCAGCGCCCCTTCGGCGGCCGAGACATAGACCGGCTCGTAATGGGCCAG